>NZ_UCNZ01000022.1:0-65943 GCF_900474245.1 Synechococcus sp. UW179B | reverse complement strand
CAGTTTATTGAGGATGCTGTCTCTCGTTATGTTGATGATCTGAAAGGAAGAAGATTTCAAGTTAGATGATATTGGAAATCCTGTCGTGACTGGGAGGTGATCGGTGCGAGTTTTTGGCTCAGTTTTTCAATAGATGGACTCTGAATCCAATGGTCATCATGTTTTGTGCTTTGGGGTTCGAGCCTCTTACCTCCTTGAATTCGTTTGCGTAGAGTTTCGAGAGGTTGAAGCAGTCTTGCCGATCAAGCTCTAAAACACCATATGGTGATTCCGTGCAGATCCTTTCGTAGTCTTCATAGAGAAGGCGATTAGGGACTCGGTCGAAGTTGACTCGACCCAAAAAGTCTTGGATTTCCTTGGGGTCTGTTATTCCTGCGTTGATCAGTTTCTTTCTCTGATCTTCTGATGAGAGTAAGTGAAGTCCTATGGGCTTCTCTGGGAATTTCTCATGTTGTGGTATTACCCCATGATCACCTTGCTGGATTTGAGAGTATATGGGTGCAAAGTAGGAGTAAAGAGTTCCGCCTCTCTTGCTGCATGCATGGCATGCTTCAAGTGCTGCTGGTAGATCGTAGATGTGTTCAAAGCATGCGACTGAGAAGATTGTGTCAATTGATTCTGGTTTTACTTTTGTGTGTATGTCTTCGGCATTGCAGTAAATAGTCTTCCTTCTTTCGTGGTCTCCATGTTTATCGGTGTATGACTTGCCCGATTCTGCCTCGATGTAGTCGGGTGATTCAATGTTGATGTAAGAGTCGATTCCCAGGTGTTCAAAGAGTAGATCGTTGGGTAGTGAGCCTCCAATTTCAAGAAGAGACTTGCCTCTTAGGTCTGTGCGTGCATGAAAAAGGATGAGCTCTCGATACTGATAGTTAAGTTTATGGTAATAAGCTCCTGCTCCGTTTATCAGTGCAACTTGCTTTGAGTAAATTGGATCTTCTGTGCAGATGGAGAGATTCTTGTGCCATGATCTTCCACTGTTCAAAGATGCAGTCCAGTGCCAATCGAATAACAGGCGGAATGCTATGTCGTTATTGTAGATCTGTGGAAGTCTGTTGAGATATTCCTTCCATCTCTCAATGGTGATAATCCCTGGATTGAGTTCTCGATCTATAAAGTTTAGAAAGTCCTGAGTCTCTTGCTTCATCTTGTGGCGGCCTACCTGCTTCTAGATCTCTTCTCATTGTCTCTCAGCCACTCTCTCCTCCTCTCGACCCTCTCAGCTTCTCTCCACCCCATCCCCGCAACGGATCCGCTGTCGTGCAAGTTTTCGACGCATTCTTTGAGTGATCCCCAACTCAGCCCCACGCCACAGCCGATTCATCTCGCGAGTGAAATGAGCAGCCAGTTGGGGTGAGTGGATCATCAGCAGGGTTTCGTCGTTGGTGTGAGCGGCAGAGGGGCTCCAATTGAAGGATCCCGTGATCACCGTGCGGTTGTCGATCACGGCGAACTTGTGATGGAGTTTGTCTCCTGGAGCAAGGCCGGGAGTGCCGATGCCCTTCAACGGTTTGGTTAAGGGTTGATTGCCTGCCTCTAATTTGCAGAAGCGATCGGGCAGGGCCACTCCGAGAAGATCAAGCACTTCTGAAAAAGACCGGCTGGCAAAGCCAGGGTCTGCAAGCAGCCGCAGCTTCACGCCAGCGGAGACCCTGTCGGCAAGTTTGTTGGTGAGCTGTTGCGCGGAGAACACGAACAAGGCAAGGTCAATTGTTTCTTTGGCCCTGCCTAGTTGACCCGCAATCAGATCAAGTCCATGCCCTGGATGTTTTTTTGCATGGGGTGGAAACAGCACATTGATTTTTACGGGTCCCACCTTGACCGTTTGCAGAGGCCGGGCCGTTTTGTTGCGTCCAAAGCGACTGTCGTTCGATCCGCCAGGGCCATCTCCCCACATCTGAGCAAACTCTTCTTTGAAAACAGCAGCTAAAGCTTGACTTTGAATGCCGATCAGATGATTTACATTGCCGCGCGTTTGGGTGGCTCCAGCATCACCATGTATGCCGGAATTGGTGAAGTTGGCGCTGCCAGTGATGACGTGTTCAGCATCGATGATGACAAACTTGTGGTGCATCAGGCCGCTGCCTTTGCTGCCGTCTTCAGTGTCATCAATCCAAGGAATCTGTCCGTTCTGAAGGATGAGTAGCGCATCGTGTTTCCATGCTTCTTCCGAACTCACAACACCATTTTGATCTTGATCGGCTTGCGCTCTTAAGCGTTGAAGTCTTTGGCGTTTATGACCATTGAGATCGAGCTCATGATCTTGGCTCCATGGGGTGCTGTAGTTGTTTTCTAAAATGACTTTGACGTTCACCCCTCGGCGGGCTGCGGCAACAAGACTCTGGGCAATCTGTGGTAGGGAAAGTTCTTGGACCGCCACTAAAATTTCTTCGTCTGCAGACTGAATCCCATCAATCAGCATCTGTTCGAGATTGTCGCCATTTCTCCATTCGCCGCTTAACGGACTTCGATAGCGACGGCCCCCGCGGTGGTTAAACCCGACTTGGATCCCATTGGGTAAGGCCAGATCGATGGGCCTCTGTCCGAGCACAACACCAGCTCGGCTGCAACCACTTGCGAGGAGGCCAAAAGCAGTCGATACGATCAGCTTCCGTACAGGAAGCCTGTGTTGTGATCGATTCACAGGAGAATGTTCTCTTCTCAGACTGAGGGTTCCACCCTCAGTGCGGCATCTCAGATGTCCGCAACATGGCGACAAACCAAAGGGTGCTCAAAACGAGCGCGACACCCACCCCGGCGCCGATCCCCACTTTCGCCATGGTGATCGGCACAAGGATTGGGAAGGCCATGGCCCCTGCTAGGGGAGTGATCGCAACAAACCAACGCAGCATTGAGGAGTTCAGAATCAGAACCACTCAGCGCGTGCTTCGCTAGCGGGATTGCTGTTGTCTTCTGGTGTTACACGCTCAAAATTGAGGGTGATATTGCGCTTTTGTTCGCCATCAGCAGCCGTGGCTTCGATGGCATAAACCTGCTCACCATCGCGGAATGGCACCTGAATGCGGAAGGTGCCGTCGCTCGAAAGGGGCACATCTTCTTTGCCAATGGTGAGGCGTGCCGATGGATCTGTTGCGCCGTAAACGATCAGTTCCGCATCGGCAACGAGCCAAAACGACCGCTGACGGGGAGCGACTCCACCCAGGCCGGACTCATTGCGTCCGCTGGCCCATAGGCCAACTCCTGAATCATTGAGTCCACGCTGATCGGAACCCATCGAATCGCTTTCGTGAAGGATCTCGGAGCCAACGCGGCGACTGCGGAAGTGGTTCGTGGCGCTTTGATAAAGACGCTCGTGCAACTTGCTGTCAGTTGGTTCTGGATCAGCCCCAGGCATGGTCATCGGCTGCACGGGATCGGCAGCAGGTGTGGCATCCAGGCTGAAGGGGACAAATTGATCAAGAATTTGATCGCTTGGGTGGAGGGCTGGCACCCTTGCCACAGAGGAGAAGGCCAGGGAGATCCACTTGTTCTCAGCCTTATATCCAAGCTCAACGCGGTAGTCGCGATCGCAAAGAGGAACAGGCAAATACCACTCAGTGCTGTGGCTATCAACCGGCACTTCTTGAAGCGTGTGAGGGTGGGATGAACCGTTCTCGAGCCCGGTTACATCGGCGAGGCGCAGGCACAAGAAGGCTGCTCCTTCTGATTGAGCTTGCCGTCGATCGCTATCAGATATTTCCCAAAAAACGTAGGCCCACTGTGGATCTCTCGGTAGGAAAACGACCCGGGTCGTTGCTTCGGGCATGGAGGGAGCACGCAGCTCTGCCTCAATGGCTTCGAGATCGCCATCGCGACGATCCTGGCGTTCGGCGATAGCGCTAACAAGATCCTCCTTGCTCTTTCGGCTGTAGAGGGTGACCCCCAGATCACTTGCCATCTGGCGGAGCTGACGCAGCGTCAGGCGAGCTAGAGATGAGAGGGCTTGCGTCACGGACAACCAACCGAGTTTCTTCGGGATCAGTTTGCAGCCAACTTCCATTTTTCAGACATCTTTCATTGCTGTGGTCAGCATCTTCTGACTCCAGACCCCTGCTCTTGAGGTCTCATTTGGATGCTCCCAGGCGCTGGACTCACAAAAAAAGGGGCCTGATGGCCCCCTCGACTTTCCTTGTTTTCGCAATGCTTTTGCGTGATTCAGCGGCCGATGCTGCGGTAAGGAACCTTGGAGATGTAATCGATATCGGCACTCCCGCTGGGGGCGGCCCCGCGAGCGCCAGAAAGACCACGGACCCAAGGCAGGTAGTCCTCGGGGAAGCCGCCGCGCTTGATCTTGGCGCGGGCCGGGATCGATTTGACCGTGCCGGTGTAGATGAACTGGGGGAACCCAAGAATTCCGCGGTAGTACTCGTCGTAGCGAGGACTTGTGATGTTGAACGGTGTGTCTCCTAGCTCTCGTCCGGGGAGCACGCGGTTGCGCTGATAGGGGACCGTGTCATAGCCAAAGGCGTCGAGATATTCCTCACTGTCGAGCAGCGCATCGACCATCCCGGTCACGCCTTTGGTGGCAATCACGATCGACCAGGCGATCTCTTCTGATTTGCCACTTGTTTTCCGGCCCAAAAGCTTCTCTACGAGATGGCGAACCACCTTGTAGTTGCTGTTGAAGCCATAAAAACTTCTCTGGAAGGTGTCGGAGAGGCAGAGGCCACGAACGAAATCGCGGACAGTGATCTGACCGTCTCGGAGCTGGGATTCCAGATTCACGTCCCGATCGGACTTGAAGGCGTGGAAATAAATCTGCCTGTAAGCCCCTTCAATCACGGACTTCAAATTGTCCGCATCCATGGCGATGTCCATGGAATAGGCCCGTGGCACCTCTTCGGATGCGACCCGTAGCGCCGCCACCCTTGAATTTTGGGTGATCGGTGCGTACTGCAACAGAGGAATGGCCACGCAAATTTCAACATCCTTCGTTTGTGATCGTAGAAGAAGAGTCCGGTGCACCTCTTCCTCTCCGGTCAGCACTCACAGTCCGTAATAGTTACCGCGGTCTGTTGTTACCAGCCGAATGGGGCTGAAAGGGGTTGCAATGACGCGTCCTTGGCCCCAGCTGGCGCCTCTGTGATGTCCACGGTGTCGTCGCTTAAGCGCGTTTCCATGCAAAAGGAGGCGTTGTTGGAAAGCCCTTCCACCGTGCTCGATCGCAGCCTTACGTTCGGGCTGGTGAACCAGAAGCGCTCCCAGACGGTCATGGTCTCGTAGCTGGTGCAAAGGATGAGACCGTCCTGTTGATCCATTTGGAAGGTCGAGGTGGCCGGTGCTTTTTCGGCGTAGCCCAAATCGCGAAGCAGGGTGCCGCTGCGTCCGTCATCGCCATCTGGGATGAGACCAAAGATTGTTTCTCCGTCATGGGCGTCGCCGTTTTGATCCCAGGCCATCGAGGCGCTCCAACGCACAAAGCTGCCTCCTGCAATGCTCCCCGGGGATTGGCCGTGTTGTTCAGCCAGTGTTTGCAGGCGTTGGTCGTCGGGATCGAGATCTTCCACAACGATGAGGGATCCACCCGCCTCTGCTCGTCGGTGCAATAGGTGATGAACACTGCGTTGCGATCGCCAACGACCGCAACTCTGTTGAAAGAAATGGACAGCGTTGGGAATGGCCGAGGTCATGAGGGGGATGACGCCTGTACTGGATGATCGCAGTTCGAAGGGTGGTTGTGCGGCCCCTCGAGCCTGGCTTTGCTCGCCCTGGTGCTGGCTTCAATGAGCGCTTCCAGGTTGAGTTCTAGCGGGGAGAGATCTTGCTGTTTGGCGAGATCTTCGAGCTGCTGCGCTGCCGCTAAAAATTGTTTGAGAAGTAAGTCGCGGAACTGGGGTTCGTCCAAAAATTGTGGCTGTTGCAACAGCCATTGTTCGAGCGTGGGTCGGTCTGGAAGGGGGCCTGATTGACGCGGATCTGCGATGGCTTGAAAGCTGCGTAAGCAGTGGGCCAAGAGGCGAAGGTGGTGGCGATCGAGGTTGGGAAGCAACGTGGCTTCAATCCGCTCGGCATCAGCTCGAGACAAGGGCCCTGCACCGAAGATCGGCTGTTCAGGCATGGGTTAGTCCTGTTTAGGGGCGATGCTGAATCCACAGGAATGACCTGATTCCAGGCGCCAATGCACGCGCTCGACCAGACAGTCGGGAAAGGTGTGCCTGATCAGCTGCAGCTCTTGATCACAGACCGCTGGATACTCCTCGGCAATTCTCTGCACTGAGCAGTGAAATTCACTGATGCACCAACCCGAACCCGTGGGGGCTGGCTGCATGTCGCTGACGTAACCCTCCTTGAGGCGGAGATTCACCAGCGCGCGGACTCTCTCTTCGAGCGGTGCATTCCCCAGCTGTTTGCGATAGAGGGTGGCTTTCTCCAGAGCTTGCTGGCGGAGGAGATCAGCCATCACCTCCGGTGACAAGGTCGCTGCCATGGACTCAAGCAGACCCAAAGCGAAGTTTTCGCTGCCGTCAGGAAAATGCTGGTGCCCTTTCGCGGTGAGTCTCCACAGGTTGGATGGACGCCCAGGGCCGGCTGGCGTGGGGCTGGCCTCCACGAGTTCTTCGTCCTCAAGACTGCGCAGATGCCGGCGCATGGCTTGCACAGAAATTCCCAATTTCTGTGCCAATTTGGCCGCACTGGTTTCGCCCTGCCGGAGAAGCAAGGTGAGTGTGGTCTCGCGGGTCGGGGCCTGAGCCTGAGCTCCCATGGGATGAAGCTGTTGAACTCACCATGCCACGGGAAGGCCGGAATCGGCGTGTGAATCCGCCGTCGCCTTCGTCAGGGTTAACGACGATTGGACCGATCTCTGCTCAGCGGGTGTTCGCCCCTTCAGAATGATGGGGTCTCCGGACGATGGATCAGTGCCCTAGTCTCCTAGAAACGAAACCCTTTTGTTTCGTATCTCGGTCCTGGCCTGACCCTTGGCCGGGGTGTAGTCAGAGTTCCACTCTGACTACGTCCTCTCCTTTCCCCCCTTGAGCCCAATGTCCGATGCGTCCGCTGGCAGCACAGAGCCGACAGCTGAAAGCCTTGAGGTCATTCGCAAATTTGCCGAAACGTACGCCCAACGAACCGGCACTTATTTTTGTAGTGATCCCGGAGTGACGGCAGTTGTCTTAAAGGGTCTTGCCAAGCACAAAGATGATTTAGGTGGAGCGCTTTGCCCTTGTCGTCATTACGAAGACAAAGAAGCTGAGGTCTCCCAAGCCTTTTGGAATTGTCCTTGCGTGCCCATGCGCGAGCGGAAAGACTGCCACTGCATGTTGTTTCTCACAGAAGACAATCCCTTCCGCTGCGAGGACCAGACCATCAGCACGGAAACGATTCACGCCACAGCAGGTTGAAGTCCATGACCAGTACCTCCACACGCGATCTCGTTAGTCAGCCGTACAAGTACGGGTTTGTCACTGACATTGAAACCGAGAAGATCGCCAAAGGTCTAAGCGAGGAGGTGGTGAAATTGATTTCTTCTAAGAAAAATGAGCCGAAGTTCCTCCTTGATTTTCGGCTCAAGGCTTATCGCCATTGGTTGAAGTTGGAAGAGCCTGATTGGGCTGCGTTGGGTTATAAGGCCATTGATTACCAGGATATTGTTTATTACGCAGCGCCAAAGCAACAAGAGAAAAAGCAAAGTCTTGATGAAGTTGATCCCAAGCTTCTTGAAACATTTGAGAAATTAGGGATTCCTCTGAGCGAGCAAAAAAGATTGAGCAATGTGGCCGTTGATGCTGTTTTTGATAGCGTTTCGATTGCTACCACCTACAAGGAAAAGCTTGCGGAACATGGAGTGGTGTTTTGCTCCTTTAGTGAAGCTGTTATTGAACATCCGGAGCTGATCGAAAAATATCTTGGTTCAGTTGTTCCTAGCAGTGATAATTACTTTGCGGCATTGAATTCCGCTGTCTTTAGTGATGGGTCTTTTGTGTTCATTCCTAAGGGCGTGGAATGTCCCATGGAGCTATCTACCTATTTCCGGATCAACTCTGGCGATACTGGCCAGTTTGAACGCACGTTGATTGTTGCGGAAGAAGGTGCGTCGGTGAGCTATCTGGAAGGGTGCACTGCTCCGATGTTTGACACAAATCAGCTTCACGCGGCTGTTGTGGAATTGGTTGTTTTAGATGATGCCTCGATTAAATATTCCACGGTTCAAAATTGGTACGCTGGTGATGAGAATGGTGTGGGTGGTATTTATAATTTTGTGACCAAGCGCGGTCAGTGCCGCGGTGATCGCAGTCGTATTAGCTGGACGCAGGTGGAAACGGGCTCAGCTATCACTTGGAAATACCCAAGTTGCGTGTTGCAGGGTGCTGATTCGGTTGGTGAGTTTTATTCCGTTGCTCTTACAAATAATTGCCAACAAGCAGACACGGGAACAAAAATGGTTCATGTGGGACCACGAACTCGTTCCACAATTGTTAGCAAAGGGATTAGTGCTGGTCGGTCAAGCAACAGTTATCGAGGTCTTGTGCAAGTTGGTCC
Organism: Synechococcus sp. UW179B; assembly: GCF_900474245.1. Classification (NCBI taxonomy): domain Bacteria; kingdom Bacillati; phylum Cyanobacteriota; class Cyanophyceae; order Synechococcales; family Synechococcaceae; genus Synechococcus; species Synechococcus sp. UW179B. The sequence goes on along the minus strand of NZ_UCNZ01000022.1, from coordinate 57,465 downwards.
AAATGCCAAGGGTGCTCGTAATTACAGCCAATGTGATTCGATGCTGATTGGTGATCAAGCTGCCGCCAACACGTACCCCTACATTCGCTCCCAACAGCCTCAAGCTGCGATTGAACATGAGGCCAGTACCTGTCGCATGTCGGAAGATCAATTGTTTTATCTCCAAAGTCGAGGCATTGGCTTTGAAGAAGCTGTGTCGATGATGGTGAGCGGTTTCTGTAGGGATGTCTTTAATCAACTTCCTATGGAGTTTGCGGCTGAGGCCGACAAACTTCTCGCCCTCAAGCTTGAGGGTTCGGTGGGCTAATCCCAGCATCAAGCTTCTTAATACTCGTTTCTCTCTTCCTTTTCTTCTGACGTGATCCGTCCTGACGCCGAGCCTCTCCTTGAAATCAATGACTTGCATGCGTCCGTTGAGGGCAAGCCGATCCTGAATGGGGTGACCCTGACGGTGAAAGCCGGCGAGATTCATGCCGTGATGGGGCGGAATGGCAGCGGAAAGAGCACGTTGTCCAAGATTTTGGCCGGTCACCCCGCTTACAAGGTCACATCGGGTTCCGTGCGCTACCTAGGCCGTGACCTTCTTGAGCTGGAGCCTGAGGAGCGTTCGCGTCTTGGTGTGTTTTTGGGATTCCAGTATCCGATTGAGATCCCTGGAGTGAGCAACCTGGAGTTTCTGCGGGTCTCCACGAATGCTCGGCGCGAGAAGCAAGGCAAGGAGGAATTCGACACATTTGATTTCGACGATCACGTGCGTGAGCGCTTGCAAGTGGTGCAAATGGACCCTGCATTCCTGGAACGCAGCGTGAATGAAGGTTTTTCTGGTGGCGAGAAAAAGCGCAACGAGATTCTTCAGATGGCCCTGTTGGATCCAGTGGTCGCGATCCTCGACGAAACCGACTCTGGTCTGGATATTGATGCCTTACGCATCGTTGCTGGCGGTGTGAATCAGTTGGCGAGTCAGGACAACTGCACGTTGCTGATCACCCATTACCAAAGGCTTTTGGATGAGATCACTCCCGATTACGTGCACGTGATGGGGGCGGGCCGCATCTTGCGTACGGGCGGACGTGAGTTGGCTCTTGAGTTGGAAAAAATCGGTTACGACTGGGTGGATCAGCAGCTCGCGGCCGAGGGGGTGGCCTAACGATGGCGATGCCCGAGGGTTGGTTGACACAGCTCCCTGCACCAGCGGGGACACTCGAGCCAGTTCAGCGCCGAGGACGATTGGCGCTGTCAGAGCAGAGCTTTCCCAGTAGGAGGCAAGAGGCGTGGAGACTCACGGACCTCACTCGCCTGGAGGCCCTGTTTCAGCTGTCACTCGCTGATCAAAGGAGTGATTCCTCCAGTGCAGATAGCTGGCCGCCTGTTCCTGAGCAGGCCCTGAGGCTTGTGATTGATGGCAGCCAGGATCCCCTGCAGGGGGTGGCATTGCCGGAAGGAATTTCGTTGCTCGAAGGGGCTGAGTTGGAGCAGGCCCTCGGCCATACCCTGTCCCGCTGCCGCTGCGCGTCGGATTGGCCGGTGGAGCTGAATCACGGAGTGAGTCAGCAGATTTTGGCGTTGCGCATCCGCGGCAAAGTTTCGCCGGTTGAGCTGGTGATGGTCGCGTCCGACGCCATGTTGGTTCCAACCAGGGTTTTGTTGCTGGTTGAAGAAAAAGCAGAGCTCGAGTTTCTTCAGGTTGTGAGCGCGAAGGGCCAGGCTGCCCATAGTCATCTGCTCGAAATTCATCTCGGCCAGGAATCCAAGGTGAATCACGGTTTGCTTGCTTTAGGGGATGGTGGCGAGGCTCTGCTCGCCAACCTGGCTGTGGAGCAAGAGACGCGCAGTCATTACTCCCTGGTTTCCGTGTCTCAGGGCTGGTCGTTCGGGCGACTCGAGCCGAGTGTTGTGCAGGTGGATGGCCAGGCTTCTTCTTCCATTCATGGTCTTTCCGTCACCGCTGCTGACGAGCAGTTTGCGGTTCATACCGCTGTGCGCTTTGAGGGGCCTGAGGGCACGCTTGACCAAGTGCAAAAAACGATCGCTGCCGATCGTTCTCACAGCATCTTCAACGGAGCTATTCAAGTGCCCAGGCCGGCGCAGCGCACCAATGCCTCCCAGCTCAGCAGAAACTTGTTGCTCTCTGGGCGCGCCCGCGTGGATGCCAAGCCCGAGTTGGAAATCGTGGCCGACGATGTTCGTTGTACCCACGGGGCCACCGTGAGTCAGCTTCAGGAGGATCAGCTTTTTTACTTGCGCAGCCGCGGCATTACGCAGTCTTCGGCCGCAACCTTGCTGCTGCGTGGTTACTGCAAGGAGGTGTTGGACCGCTTGCCTCTCAGTGCCTCGCAGCGCTGGTTGGGCGGCAGCCTGCAGGTCGGAGGGATGACCCCATGACAACACTTCCCCGTAACGCCCCCGTAACTATTGCGGAGCGAGTTCGTTCCGATTTCCCGATTATTGGCCAGGTCTCAGGATCTGGTCAGCCCCTGATCTATCTGGATCATGCGGCGACCAGTCAGAAGCCCCGTGTCGTGCTCGATGCGATTCAGCACTACTACGCCTGCGACAACGCCAATGTCCATCGCGGAGCTCACCAGCTCAGTGCCCGTGCCACAGAGTCGTTTGAAGGGGCTCGTTCGATTACCGCTGGCTTGATCGGTGCATCCAGCGCGAAAGAAATCGTGTTTACGCGCAATGCCACCGAAGCCATCAACCTGGTGGCTCGCAGCTGGGGTGATGCCCAGCTGAAGGCTGGGGATGAGGTGCTGCTCACCGTGATGGAGCACCACAGCAATTTGGTGCCTTGGCAATTGCTCGCTGAACGGACGGGTTGTGTGCTTCGGCATGTGGGGGTGACCCCTGAGGGCACGCTTGACCTAGCGGACCTGCGGGATCAGCTCAATGAGAGAACACGCCTGGTGAGCTTGGTGCACATCAGCAACACCCTGGGGTGCTGCAATCCGATCGAAGAGATTGCAGCCCTTGCCCATGCTGTTGGGGCCAAGGTGTTGGTGGATGCCTGTCAAAGCCTGGCGCATAAACCCATTTCGGTGCAGAGCCTTGGCGCTGATTTCCTCGTGGGCTCTTCTCACAAGCTGTGTGGCCCCACTGGAATGGGCTTTCTATGGGCTGCGGAAGAAACGTTGATGGCGATGCCGCCCTTCCTAGGTGGTGGCGAAATGATTCAAGAGGTGTTCTTGGATCACAGCACCTGGGCGGACCTTCCCCATAAGTTTGAGGCGGGTACGCCAGCTATTGGTGAAGCGATCGGCATGGGTGCTGCCATCACCTACCTGCAAACGCTTGGATTCGATGCGATTCAGGCGTGGGAGGCGGAGCTCACCACCCATCTGTTTGGCCGGCTTCAATCGATTGATGGTCTGCGCATTCTTGGCCCTACGCCTGAGCAGCAGCCTGATCGTGGAGCCCTTGCCACGTTTGTGGTGGAGGGTGTTCATGCCAACGACATCGCGGCGATGCTGGATCTGGCCGGCGTTTGTATTCGCAGTGGTCACCATTGCTGCCAACCGCTGCATCGTCTCTACGGCGTGACGGGATCAGCCCGGGCAAGCCTCAGTTTTTGCACGACGCACGCTGAGATTGATCGATTCGCTGATGAGCTGGTCAGTGTGATCGACTTTTTTCGTGAGCATGGCTAATTCCTTTCGCCATTAGTGCGTGGACCAGACCATCTTGTTTTTGGTTGTCCTTGGTGGACGCACCGATCGAAGCTTGATTGAGCTGCATGATGTTCGCTTCGTAGCGGGCCGCTGCATCGAAGACACCTATCCCGAGCTTCGTCGCCAGTGGTTTGGTCGCCGTCGCGGGTTGCATCTCGACAGTTACATGGCCGTGCATTGCATTGATGGTTGGCGCGTCACCCTTGAGATGGAGCCTTCTTCTGCGCAGCAACGTCTGTGGTTCGTCAACCTCGGGGCCTATCAGCCCGACTCCCTTGCGGAATTGCATCGCTTTGGACTCGTTGTGGCCTCCTCGCCGCAAGCCGCAAAAGCAGCAGCCAAGAAGCGCTGGTTGCTTGATGCCCTTGAGCAGCACAAGGACGATCTCAGTGCCGTTGATGATTGCTTGGCGATTGAACAGTTGTCCTTGACGGGGAGCAACAGTGTGTACGTGCATCTCCATCGCCAGCAGGATGGTGAAAGTCAGAACCAGGTTCCTGACTGGTTTGGATATCGACCGATTTGATCAGCTTCACAAAGGGTGTCTGCGCCTCTAAATCCCTGGGTCGTGTGCATCAGAGAATGGAAGAAGCCACTCGGCGCTTGCCGTTGATTCGACCATGAACATTGATGGCCAGGCTTGGCGGACGATTTGGCTTGAAGCCGATCAGCGTTCCGTGGGTGTGATCGATCAGACCCAGTTGCCCCATCGCTTGATCACCCGAACGCTGACGCGTTGTGATCAAGCGGCTGAGGCGATCAGCACGATGGTGGTGCGGGGCGCACCATTGATCGGTGTGACCGGCGCCTACGGCTTGATGCTTGCCCTGCAAGACGATGCCAGCGATGCGGGCTTGGGCCAAGCCTTCGATCAGCTCAACGCCAGTCGCCCTACAGCGGTGAATCTGCGTTGGGCCTTGGAACGGGTTCGTGATCTGGTGCAGCCCTTGCCCGAAGCGGAGCGAGCGGCAGCAGCACGGCGGGAGGCGGCGCTGATTGCCGATGAAGACGTGGCGATGTGCGAGTCGATTGGGGTGCATGGGTTCGATCTATTCCAAGCGCTGGCAGAGCAGCGACCTAGCGCACGACAGAACGAGCCGTTTCAGGTGCTCACCCACTGCAATGCGGGCTGGCTGGCGACCGTTGACTGGGGAACGGCTTTGGCACCGATTTATAAGGCCCATCGCGCTGGGTTGAACATTCATGTTTGGGTGGATGAAACCCGGCCGCGCAATCAAGGGGCCTCGCTCACGGCCTATGAGTTGGCGCGGGAGGGGGTTCCGCACACTGTGATTGTGGATAACGCAGGTGGTCACCTCATGCAGCATGGACAGGTGGATGCTGTGATCGTTGGGACCGATCGCACCACGCGCTGCGGCGATGTCTGCAACAAAGTTGGCACCTACCTCAAGGCCCTGGCGGCTCACGACAACAACGTGCCTTTTTATGTCGCTCTGCCGACGTCCACGATCGACTGGCGTCTTGCGGATGGGGTGGCAGAGATCCCGATTGAAGCGCGTTCTGCTGAGGAGGTGACGTCCATTCAGGGGCGAGTGATTGCGGGGGAGTCGGCCGGTGAAATTGTGAGCGTGCAGCTCACTCCTGATGGTTGCGCTGGGTTTAATCCGGCGTTCGACGTCACCCCGGCGCGGCTTGTCACGGCTCTGATCACCGACCGTGGTGTGGCGCCAGCCACTGAAGTTGGCCTGAAGGAGCTTTACAACCGTGGCTGATTCAGGGAGAAGGATGAACGAGAACGAACGGGCCTTGCGCTGCGAGCTCGTGGACGTGGCCCGTGCCATGAACAGCACCGGCTTGAATCAGGGCACATCCGGCAACCTGTCGTTGCGGATTGAGGGGGGATTGTTGGTGACCCCCAGCTCCTTGGCCTACGACCAGATGGAGCCGGAGGATCTGGTGGCGATCGATTTTGACGGTCAACCTTTGCCCAGCGGACTCCCTGGCCCTGGGCGGAGACCCTCGTCCGAGTGGCGATTGCATGCCGATGTTTTGGCGGATCGTCCCGATGCCATGGCGGTGTTTCATTGCCATCCCATTCATGCAACGGCGCTGGCCTGCCATGACCGGGGGATTCCGCCGTTCCACTACATGACAGCGGTGGCTGGTGGTGATGACATTCGCTGTGCTCCCTACGCCACCTTCGGGACCGCTGCGCTATCAGCCCATACGGTGCAGGCGCTGCAGGACCGGCAGGCCTGCCTGCTGTCTCACCACGGATTGGTCAGTTTGGGACGGGATCTTGATCAGGCTCTGAAGATTGCCGTTGAGGTGGAGACGCTGGCACAGATGTACTTGCAAGCGCTGCAGCTAGGGGAGCCTCCGCTGTTGTCCGCATCACAAATGGAAGAGGTGCATCGGCAGTTCCGTGGGTTGGGATATGGCCAAGCCTCTAACAATTGAGGTGTTGGCGGAAAAAACGTTCAGTCGATTCAAGAACAGCTATCTGCACGGCGCTATCTCGGAAGCCATGGCCTTCTTCTGGGAAGGTGTGCACCTCCACTGGGATGGCATTGCGGCGTAGGGCCTCGGCCATGCGTTCGGTTTGCTGCGGCAGGACGACCTTGTCTTTGAGGCCCTGGAAAAAGATCACAGGACAGCGGATCTGGTCTGCATGGCCCAGCGGCGATCGCTGCTCATAGAGATCCCGCTCCTCGGGCCAACGGCCGATGAGGCCATCCAGATAGCGGGCTTCAAAGCGATGCGTCTCGGTGGCTAAGGCACTGGGATCGCTCACGGCATAGCGGCAGGCACCGGCGCGGAACACATCGGTGAAGCAGAGGCAGGCCAGCGTGGTGAAGCCACCGGCGCTGCCCCCTTCGATGGCGATGCGGCTCGGATCTGCGCGGTTCGTGGCAATCAAGGTTTTGGCGGCTGCGGCGCAATCGTTGACATCCACCATGCCCCAGCCCCCCTGAAGCCGGTCGCGGTAGGTCCGGCCAAAGCCCGTGGACCCCCCGTAATTCACGTCCACCACGCCCCAGCCCCTGGAGGTCCAGAACTGAATCGCGAGGTTGAGGCCGCGGCGGGCCATGGACGAAGGCCCGCTGTGACTCTTTACCAGCAGTGGCGACGAGGCATCGGCTCCCCCGACAGGGGGGTAATACCAGGCATGGGTGCGTTGCCCGCCGGATCCGTCAAACCACAGCGATTGCCCCACGCTGATCGCGTTGACCTCCATGGCGGCGGAGGCGGCTGGAGTGTGTCGCCAGGTTCCTGAGCCCAAATCGAGCTCGAGCAGTCCATGGCCTGTGGTGCTGTTGCTGGCGATGGCGACAGCCCGGCCATGGGATGCGTGCAGATCGGCGAGATCGTTGAAGGGTTGTTCCACCCTCTCTGCCGAGCCATCGAGACCGAGCCGTTGCAACTGCCATTCCCCTTGATCACACACGGCGGCTAACAGCTTCTCCCCATCCCAAGCGGTGGTACTCATCCCAAACACCCACTGGGGCATCGCCGTCTCCTTGGCCATGGGCCAAAGGCGTTGCCAGTGGATGTTCATGCTGTCGGCGTTGGGATGGCGCATCAGATTCCACCAGCCACTGCTGTCCTCTGCCACGACGAGGCTTCCATCCGGCAGCCATTGGGGCTGAAACACGGAGATCCCTTGGGCTTCGGATGGTTCAGCGCCCGCGATCCCACGGCAAGCCTCGATGGAGCCAGAGGCCGTCAGTCGCGCCAAGACGAGCTGGGAGCAATCCCAGGGCATGGAGGGTTGTTGCCACTCCACCCAAGCCAGTTGGGCTCCGTCGGCACTGAGGGCGAGATAGCCCGCGAAATCAGCAGGCTGATGCACGACATCAGGGGTTTGATCCCGTTGATCGAGGGCCACGCTCACCAAGCGATCACAACCGGACTCCTCGATCACGCCCAACCATCGCGAGCGGAGAGGGTCAATCACGCCGCCCCCCAGCGCGCTGTTGCGGGGGGCGGTCAGCCGTTGGGGGCTGTCGAGGGCGTGCAGCGCTTGGGGGGTATCTCCATCAAGACCTGTCCAGGCTTGGAACCAGAGGCAACCGTCGTTGTCATCGACCCAAACCAGCTGGAGTGTTCCTTCCGTTAGCGCCGCCGTGAGCGGCGCTCCGCCGTAGTCGTGCACCCTGCTGCGCAAATTGATGGGAGCTGGTGTGAGCTCTAGAGGTGTGGCTTCTGGCTCCCCCCAGCGCCGGATGCATGCTGTGGTGCGGCCTTTCTCGTGGGGACGCTGCTCGAGCCAGAGCAGCCAATCCCCCAGCAGTTGCGGAGCACGCAGCAGCGAAGTCCGTCCGAGAGCGGTTGTGGCGGGTAGGGGCTGTTGCAGAGACATGTCGAACGGATCAAGCAGAGATCAGGTCTGCCTAAGATCAGAACAATTTCAAGGTAGGAGGGGTTTTGGCTAGGAGCTTCGCCCAGTTGGCACGATCGGCTGAGAAGAGCAGCTCCTCCATTGCCGTGCCTAAGGAGCCCTTAGAGAGTGCTCCGCTCAATATCTATACCCTTGGCGACGACGCGCTACGGGGTGATGCGCGCAGGATTGGCAAGGTGGACGAGCGTGTGCGCGACTTGGCCCGCGACATGTTGCGCAGCATGTACACGGCCCGTGGCATCGGCTTGGCGGCACCTCAGGTTGGCGTGCATCAGCAATTGCTGGTGATCGACCTCGACTTTGAGACCCCCAGCACGCCACCTCTGGTGCTGATCAACCCAGAAATCACCACCTGCAGCGCATCGGTGGATACGTACGAGGAGGGGTGCCTCAGCATTCCAGGGGTGTACCTCGATGTGGTCCGTCCCACGGCCATTCAATTGAGTTTCAGGGATGAGATGGGGCGACCCCGCACCATGAAGGCCGACGGTCTGATGGCGCGTTGCATTCAGCACGAGATGGACCATCTCCGTGGGGTGTTGTTTGTGGATCGTGTGACCGATGCCACTGGCCTTAAAAAGGAGCTACAAGATCATGGCTTCCGCGCCACAGACGTCCGCCCAATGACGCCTTAAAACGATGCCAATGAAACCCCTTTCTGGGCTGTTCCTGGCCCTGGCATGCGTGCTTGGAATCGCAGCCACTGGCTGTGTTTTTGAATTGGCGTACGGCGATCCTGATCTTGGAGTCAACCCAACGCGATGGATCCTTGGTTTGAGTCTTCCAGCGACGCTTGGGTCACTTTTGGTCGCGATTCGTCTCAACAAACCGGCCTGATGGCACGTGCTCAGATCCAAAGGGACTAATACGATCCCTTTAACGATCGGAATTGATTGATGGGCCGTCCTTGGAACGCTGCTGTTGCATTTGCTGTGTTTGCTGCTGCTGCGGTCACAGGTCTCCCGCAAGCAGCAAAAGCGCAAGGCTCCGTCTTCACGGCTGCAGATGTCGACGAAAGCCAATTTGTGATGGTGTCGGCTCCCATCGGTAAGGGTGAGAACTCGCAGCTGAACATTTACGAGCAGCGCACGAGCGCCCGTCCTTGTTTTGCGGTTTCGGGATCGTCGCCTGCTGTCGTGGATCCGCTGTTGGCCACTTTTGACTTCACAGGAATCTGTAACCGCTACATCGATGGCAATGGCTATTCCCTGCGGATTGGAGGGGATGACCTTGGAACGCGTTATCGACTCTCCGTCGTCAAAACTGGCGCGGACATCGAGCTCTTGGCCGTTCCGACGCGTGATCCCTCCCGTCCCACCATGGTGGTGGCTCGTTCAGGAGGTCCTGGAAACGGTTTCCTCAAGCTGAACCTTGAACCAGGTTGGAAGCTGATGAGGCGTCAATACGGCAAGCGCACGCTGGGACATCTTTATGTGTATCGGGACAGCATGCCTGGATTGCCAGATGCCCTTTGATCCATTTGCCTATCGCTTGCTACATTGACAAACTGGAAATCCTCGCTTGTTGAATGACTCAGGTCACGGTCGGAGAAAACGAAGGCATCGAATCTGCCCTACGTCGCTTTAAGCGTCAGGTCTCCAAGGCCGGGATCTTTGCTGATCTCAAGCGCCTCCGCCATCACGAAACTCCAATCGAGAAGTACAAGCGCAAAGCTCAGCAGCGCCGTCGCCGTCGTTGATGCGTTCGCATTTTTAGCTTTTAGATCGGCGTGCTACGTCGGATTCATTGCTGTGGCACGCCGAATGATCGGTATTTCGACTGTTTCTTTTTCTTGAAGGCCTGACGAGACTGGGTGTATCTCGGAGGAGATCCACCATGGCATTCATGTTTAGTTCGCTGCGCGAATGGTTTGCAGAAACCCTGTCGCATGCTGTTGGAAATCCAAGTGAAGAGAAGAAGACGGTTCCACCTCCGATTGGAGTCCAGCCCTATCGCGACGTTCCTCACCATGGATCGCGTTAAGCGACGGTCCGTTTAGCTGTTAGCTCTGGGCGCGTGGTCATAGCTTCGGAAGCAGATCGCTTCCGCTAGGTGTTGCTCGCCCACTGTTGGCACAGCGTCTAGGTCGGCAATGGTTCGGGCAACGCGCAGAAGTCTCAAGCTGCTGCGCATGCTCAACTGCCGTTTCGACACCACCTGCTCCCAGCAGCGAAAGGCTCGCTCTGCGATCTGGCCGTAACGCCCGAGCTCCAGCGCGCTGAGTTGGCTGTTGAGCTGCTTGCCCGGGTTGCGTTGGCACATTTTGATGCGCGCGGCTTGGATGGCTTCGGGAGAGAAGCTGCCTTTTCTTGGAGTCTCCGTTGGGTCTTCTGCTGTCTTGAAGCACCGGCGAAGTTGGCTGGTCGGCACGGGTTCGAGGCGGCATTGAAGATCGAGGCGATCTAAAAATGGCCCAGACAAACGATTCCAGTAGCGCTGCCGTTGAAGTTCAGAACAACGGCAGCGATTGGAAGGATCACCATGCCATCCGCAAGGGCATGGATTGGTCGCCGCCACCAGGGTCACCCTGCAGGGGAAAGAGCAGCGCAATCGTGCTCGGCTGATCCAGAGAACGCCCTCCTCCAGAGGCTGACGCAACTGATCGAGGATGGCTCTCGGAAATTCAGTGAGCTCATCAAGAAACAGCACGCCTCCATGGGCCAGGCTCAATTCGCCGGGACGGGGATTGATCCCTCCCCCGAGAAGCCCTGCTGCCGTGGTGCTGTGATGCGGTGCTCGGAATGGTCGTTGCCGCACCAGGCTTGTCACGCTGCCGAGCGTGCCAGCAATGGATTGAAGGCGGGTGAGCTCTAGGGCCTCTGAGTCGCTCAACGGCGGAAGAAGACTGGGGAGCTCTCGCGCCAACATCGTTTTGCCACAGCCAGGAGGTCCCACCATCAGAAGGTGATGCCCACCGGCGGCGGCAATCGCCAGGGCTTTTCGAGCGAAATGCTGAATCGTGAGGGGTGCTGCGGACGGAGGTTCTGATGCGCTGGTTGGGATGGTGGTCGTTGCAGGCTCTTTCTTTTTGGGGGGAGAACAACGGTTGTTCTGGCTTCCATGCCGTAACTGCTCAACGAGCTCGCCAAGCGTTTTGGCGCTCACGATGGGGAGTCCGTCCACGAGTGACGCCTCGGCTGCGTTGGCTGATGGCACCACAAAGGCTTTGGCTTGCTGGGTTTTCGCTTGGCACGCCATGGCCAGGATGCCGCGGCAGGACCTCAAGCTTCCGTCCAGGCCCAGTTCTCCGGCGCAGCAGAGCCCTTCCAGTTTTTGGGGATCAAGCTGACCGCTGGCGACGAGCAAGGCCAGCGCGATCGGCAGATCGAAGGCAGGTCCCTCCTTGCGTCGATCGGCTGGCGCCAGATTGACAATGACCCGAACTAGGGGGCCGCGAAACCCGCTGTTGCGCAGCGCTGCCCGGACGCGTTCGCGCGACTCTTGGATGGCGGTATCTGGAAGTCCCACAAGCTGCAAGCCGGGAAGCCCTGGGGCCAGATCCACTTCCACCGTGACGGGTAGCGCCTCCATCCCTTGAAGGGATGCACTTGAGCAGCGTGCCAGCATTGAATGGTTGCGGGGTAGGCATCTGATGCCCCACCCGTCTCATGCACTGTTTTGCCCAGGGTTGTGACCATGGCTGGTGACACGATTTTTGCCCGCATCTTGCGTGGAGACATTCCATGCGATGAGGTGTACAGCGATGACAGCTGTTTGGCGTTCCGCGACGTCGCTCCGGCCGCTCCTGTGCATGTGCTGGTGATTCCGCGCAAACCAATCGAGAGCTTGCGCGAGGCGGAGAAAGGGGATGAGCAGCTGCTTGGGCATTTGCTGTTGGTGGCTGCGAAGGTTGCCAAACAAGAAGGGTTAAGTGATTGGCGAACGGTGATTAACAGCGGAGAGGGTGCCGGGCAGACCGTGTTCCACTTGCACGTGCATGTGATCGGTGGGCGTTCCCTGGATTGGCCTCCCGGATGAAGGTCTGGCTTGTGAGAATGGCGTCATGACAGCGTCCCCTTTCGCCAGCAGCGGCCCGTTTAAAAATCTGCGTCATCAGCTCGCGAAGCTGCGTCACCTGGCCCAACCCTTTTTCTTGCCGCTTGATCAGGCCAGCGGATGGCAGTTCATTTGGCTGTTGTTGTGCCTTCTGTTTTGTGTTGGCGGGTTGGTGCTTGCGGTTCTTACCGCTTTGATTCGAAGCCTGGATCGGTTTCAACCCGACTTAACGGAGAAATATCTGTCTGGTGTTTCGGGAACGATCGCCACGATTTGGTCGAGTTGGTGGGGAGTGGCTTTCGTTGGGCTGTTTCTGGTTGGTTTGGCCAGTTTCATTGCTTTCCGTCAGCAATTGCGCCAGCGGCGTTGGCTCAATTGGGGCTTATTGGCAACGATTGTGTTCATGTTGCTTGCTGTTAACGGCATTAATACGGGGATCGGATTTATCTACCGAGATATCACGAATGCCTTGGTGGATAAGGATCAAGGTGGTTTCTATGGACGATTGGCTATTTATGGTGCCTGTTTTGTGATAGCCCTTCCCATTCGGGTGACTCAGGTTTATATCACTGCAAAGCTGGGAATTATTTGGAGGGAATGGCTGTCTAAATCGTTGATTGGCGATTATATGAAAAATAGAGCTTATTACGTTCTCAATCCCAATAGTGAAGATGAAACGGATGTTGACAACCCTGACCAGAGGATTACCCAAGATACGGAGTCTTTCACGGCACAAAGCCTAAGCCTTGCCTTGGGTCTTTTTGATGCACTCTTAACGTTTTCGCTCAACATCTTGGTGCTCTGGAGTATTAGCTCCAGGCTGACGTTCGCTCTGTTTGCCTACTCGGCGGTTGCCACCACGCTTCTGATTGTTTCAGGGCGCAACCTCGTACGCATTAATTATGACCAGCTCCGCTATGAAGCTGATTTCCGTTACGGACTGGTTCATATCAGGGACAATGCTGAATCCATCGCTTTTTACTCTGGGGAGGGGCAAGAAAAGCAAGAGTCCTACCGGCGTCTTGGTTCTGTTGTTAAAAACTTCAATCTCCTCATTATTTGGCAGGTAATTATCGATGTCATGCGGCGATCGGTGTCTTACGCGGGAGTTTTTCTGCCTTTCTTGGTAATGGCACCTGTGTATTTCGCAGGAGAGATCGATTTTGGCGTGTTCAACCAGGCCAACTTTGCTTTCAATATGGTGGAGGGATCGTTGTTCTTCATCGTGGCTCGCATTGAGCAGCTTGCCCAGTTTGCCGCCGGCATTAGTCGTCTCGAAGGATTCCAAACCAAAATTGAGCAGGTGAGCCAGCAGGCTCCCAGCAGCAACAGTCGCGAGGTGCCAGGAAGCAACGGCATCGTGATTCGGTCTGCAGACTTATATCCTCCGAATGGAAAGAATCCCGTCATCGAAGATCTCACGATTGATATCGGTGACCACGACAAGCTTTTGGTTGTGGGGCCATCCGGATGTGGAAAGACTTCCCTGCTGCGGATGATTAGCGGCCTTTGGGAGCCCAGCAGGGGCAGTGTGGAGAGGCCCTCGATGGGGGATCTGCTGTTCATTCCCCAGAAGCCTTATATGTTGCTGGGCTCGTTAAGAGAACAGCTTTGTTATCCAGCAGATGAGAATCGCTTTAGTGATGAGCAGTTGAGAAGCGTGTTGGAGCAAGTCAGCTTGCAGAAGTTAGTGACGCGTTATCCCGACTTGGATATCAAGCAGGATTGGCCCCGAATTCTTTCTCTTGGAGAACAGCAACGACTGGCCTTTGGACGCTTGTTGTTGAATTCTCCGAGTTTTGTGGTTCTGGATGAGGCGACCAGCGCTCTTGATGTGAAGACAGAGAAGCAGCTTTATGAGTTGCTCGTGGATCGAGATCTCTCTTTTATTAGTGTTGGCCATCGCCCTTCCCTCAAGCACTTCCATGACAACGTGCTTGAACTGCGTGGGGATGGCGATTGGAGCCTGATTCCCGCCAGTAGCTATCAACCATGAACAAGCCTGATCAAGTCAGCGATCGCACTCCGGAGGAGCCCTCCTCTGCGTCGGCTGCTCCAGAGCCCCTTTCCACCACCAGTGCCACCACCAAAGATCTGCCTGCCTTTGGTTGGAGTGCCTATGCCGAGAGGATCAATGGCCGTTTCGCCATGATCGGATTCCTAGCTGTCGTGCTCACGGAAGCCCTCAGTGGCGATACCTTTTTGCATTGGGCAGGGTTGATTCCCTAGCTAGGGCAGGCGAATTAAGTCCACATCCCAACGCCCTCTGCGGCTCACCTGAACGGCGAGAAGTCGACCATTCCCATTCAGGCTCACAGAACGGGGGACACCCGGCGGATTAATGGGTAGGCGTTGCAACGCGCTGGCATTGCGTCGATAGAGCATGAGTTCAGTTCGTTCTTCGCGTTGGCGGACAAGGGCGATCCTCTGCCCATCCCCACTCACGCTGAGGCTGATGGTCTGGGAATCGGCCTGATTGATCCCATTCAGGGGCACCGGTGTGTCGTTGCTCAGGTCAATGAGTTCCACGCGCTCTCTTCCGTTACGACTGGCCAGGGTGGCGAGCCAACGTTGTCCCATCGAGGGAAGGCGCCTGCTCTCGGCGCTTCGACGCAGCGATGCCCCGACCCTGGACATGGGACGGATCCCGCTTTGACCGCAGCCCAAAACGAAGAAACAGAGAAGGAAGGCCCATGGCAGGAATCGCTGTCTCATCGGTTTGCCTCGTTCGGCGTCGTGCGTCGCTGGCCTCCAGGCCCGTCGGGCTCCAGCAAGCCACTCAGATCGATCACTTCAACACGCCAACGTCCCTGGTCTGCGGTTTGAATGGCGAGTTTGCGTGCATCAGGAGCAAGGCTGACCTGCACGGGATCTCGTCCGGAGGGCAAGCGCAGGGGGTGGGCTTTGCCATTGAGGCGATCTTCAATCAAGACCAGCCTGTGGTTGCCGCGTTGGGTAATGACAGCCAAATAACGGCCGTTCCAGCTCAAGGACGGCGAGCTATGGGGCTGATGGCGAGAGAGGTGGCGTAAACGCAACGAACCCCCACCTTGCACGTTGCGTAATTGGACGGTCGGTCTGCCGTTTTGGTCTTCGATCACGGCTAACAACCGCCCATCACCGCTGAGGGCAGGGTCTTGTTGTTGTGGCGCCAGCAGGCCAGATGGTGCTCGGGTCGAGCGACCTTCACAGGAAGCAACTCCCAGTGCGAGCAGCACGAGGAGGAGGCGTCGAGTCATACCGGAATGAATGCTCAGACTGATCAGTCGTCGAAGCGGGAGTTGTTATCCCTGGGGCGGGAACTGCGGGGAGGGGTGCGATTGGTGTCCCTAGACGTTGCAGGTCCGTTCTCAGGGGCGGGATTGCGTCTGCTCACCGGGGGGTTGGAAGAGGGTTGCCGCGGGCTTGGGGAGTAAGCGGCATCTTCGGGTTCTCGTCGCAGCGGTGTGCCTTGGGGGATGCCAGGTTGTCCGTCTAAGCCGCTGCGTGCTGATCCAGTCGCTGATCGGCCAGCTGATCCTGTCGTGCGCGGGTTGAGGCCAGCCGCCCCAGCAGAGGCTCGGGATGAGGGTTCAGGCCTGGACGAAGCGACGGGAGTTGGCCGAGAGCCTCGGCGTTGATCCTGGCGTTGGCTGCGGCGCTCTCCAAAGCTTGGACCACTCGGTGCAGAGTCTTCGCCACGACCGAAGCGGGCCATGCGCCTCTCCCTTTCGCTGCTGTCTGACCAATCGGAGGGGGGATCGGGCCGCTGACGGCTCCGACTCGCGGCCTGCTCTGGGATCGCAGCTCTGGAGGTCCGACGGGGGCGGTAGAAATCTTGTTCAGGCCTCTCGTCGTCATCCGGGCCTTGGCCACCAAACCGACGTCGTATCGGCTGGGGTTCGTCGAATCGTTCGTAGGGATCGTCGTAACCACCCCGCAAACCTCCTGCGGGGCTTGCGGTTTCGGGCTCGTCATCGAAATAGGCCGAGCGCCTTGCCTGTTCCGCTGAAATCCCCCGAAGACGAACGCTCTCGTAGGCAAAAAACACCGTGGTTCCCGCCAACAGGAACTGTCCAAACTGGAGGATTGGGTCGAGTCGCCAGCCCTGGAAGAAAAGAATTCCTCCGCAGAGAAGGCCGATCGCCGCGAAGAACACGTCGTAATCACGAGCGAGAGCGGGCTTGAAACTGCGCATGAAGTAGAGCAGTGCTCCACCTACAGCCAGCACAATCCCAACAATGCTGGCCCAATTCAGACTGGCATTAACCACAGTGAAGCTCTCTGATAACGACCTGCGTGGAACCGAAGCTCGGGTCTAGTGAGCCCAGTCTACGGAGCGTGAAAGGGTCTTCAAAGTTTGCGATCAACCTGATCGGTTTGGCTGAGGAAAAAGAGCCCGATAGAAGCAGGGATCACAACGATCGCGACACCAGCAACGAGGCTGGTCAGAAAATTGGAGAGGGAGGGCGTCATAAGGAATTAGGACCGAATGCGTTTAGCGAGGCCTGATTGGCTGCGATCTTAGGGATCAAGGTCAAGTTTCTACGATGACATCTCCAATGCTTAGGGCTTTGTGACGCCAACGCTTGTCGCCATCCTCCCTCTTCTCAACTTGGCACTGGGTTTGCTGTTGGCCGTATGGACCCTCACATTCCTGGCGCGCATCGTGCTCACTTGGTATCCGCAGGTGGATCTATCCAAGGGCTTTTGGCCCCTGGTGGCTTGGCCCACAGAGTCGATCTTGGGGGTGACCCGCCGAGTTGTCTCTCCCATCGGGGGCGTGGATGTCACTCCCGTGATCTGGGTTGGGCTGCTCAGCTTGCTGCGCGAACTGCTGGTTGGGCAGCAAGGGTTGCTCTCCTTGGTGCTGCTCCGCGCCCAGTCCCTCGCCCAAATCACGGCCTGAATCACTGCCCTAGTCACGGCCTTAATCCGTGGTGGGAGCGCCGTTGACAACCCCTTGGCTCCCGCTTAGAGCATCTCCTCTTCAACGAATTTGGTGTGCACGTCGCCCCTTTGGAATTCAGGGCGGTCGAGCATGCGCAGGTGGAAGTCCACTGTTGTTGGAATGCCTGTGATGGCGCACTCGTTGAGAGCTCGCTTCATGCGTTCGAGGGCTGCAGGGCGATTGGGCGCCCAGATGATCAGCTTGCCGATCAGGGAGTCATAGAAGGGGGGAATGTCGTAGCCGGTATACACGTGGCTATCGACGCGGACTCCAGGGCCTCCAGGCGGTAACCAACCCGTGATCCGTCCTGGGGCTGGCCTGAAGTTGTGTTGGGCATCTTCGGCATTGATTCGGCATTCGATCGCATGCCCATTCATCTGGATATCTTCTTGCCGGACGCTGATCGGCTCCCCGCCGGCGATGCGTAGCTGCTCAGCAATCAGGTCGATACCCGTAACCATTTCCGTCACGGGATGCTCCACCTGGATGCGGGTGTTCATCTCCATGAAATAAAACCCACCACTTCGGTCCAGGAGGAATTCCACCGTTCCGGCGCCCTCGTAATTGATGCTGCGTGCCGCCGCGACCGCTGCATCTCCCATGCGACGACGCAGCTCAGGGTCCAGGGCCGGGCTTGGCGCTTCTTCGAGAAGTTTCTGATGACGTCGTTGGATCGAGCAGTCCCGTTCGCCGAGATGGACCACGTTGCCGTGACGGTCCGCCAGGATTTGGACTTCGACGTGACGGGGCCGGTCGATGAATTTCTCCATGTACAGCCCTGGATTTCCAAACGCTGCATCGGCCTCCCCCTGCGCCGCTTTGTAGAGCTTGACCAACTGATCAGGACTGGGCACGAGCCGCATGCCACGGCCGCCGCCGCCCGCGGTGGCCTTGATCATCACGGGGTAGCCCATGGCAGCAGCGAGCTCAGCGGCGGCCTCTGGGGTGGGTAGGAGGCCTTCGCTGCCAGGCACCGTTGGAACGCCCACAGCCTGCATGGTGGCTTTTGCCGTCGACTTGTCCCCCATCGATCGGATGGCATGGGGAGACGGACCGATAAACGTGATGCCGTGATCACGGCACATCTCAGCGAAGCGGTCGTTTTCCGCCAAAAACCCATAGCCGGGGTGAATGGCATCCGCCCCGCGGGAGGTGGCTGCCGCAAGAATGTTGGGGATGTTGAGGTAGCTCTTGTTGCTCGGACCTTCTCCGACGCAGACCGCCTCATCAGCGAGTTGAACGTGCAGTGCAGAACGATCCACGGTGCTGTACACCGCAACCGTGCTGATGCCGAGTTCACGGCAACTCCTCAGGATTCTTAGGGCAATCTCGCCGCGGTTGGCGATCAGCACCTTGCCGATGGGCATTCCGCAGCATCCGAGCCAGCGCGGATCGTATCAGCGGTTAGGCCTTTTCAGGCCTGTCGGTATACTCATCCATCGACGAGCCCCTTGGGAAACGTCGCCACGCGGATGTGGTGGAATTGGTAGACACGCACGTCTAAGGAGCGTGTGGCTTCGGCCTTGCGAGTTCAAGTCTCGCCATCCGCATCATTTTTCACAGTCCCAACGGCACTGAGTGACGTCACGCACCAAGGACCAAACCCTGGCTGTGGTGTTCGTCTCCAACGGCCCTGGTGAACTCACAACCTGGGTTCGTCCCCTTGCAGAGCAGCTGCATCGCCGCCTCCTGATGCGCCCCAGAGCTCCTGGGTCGTTATTGAGTTTGCGGCTGGTTTTGGTTCCCTGTCCCAATGCCACCGGGACGGAAGCCTCCGCGGCCTCCCGTTGGCATTTGTTTGATCGCATCACTCTGGCTCGGCAATTTTGGTTGCTGCTGTTGAGGCCATCTCGGTTTGGGGTATGGCCTGATCACGGCGTGGTGGTCTTTTTGGGCGGGGATCAATTTTGGAGTGTGTTGTTGTCAGCTCGGCTTGGTTATCGCCACATCACTTACGCGGAGTGGGTGGCGCGTTGGCCGCGTTGGAACGATCGCATTGCAGCCATGGCACCAGCGGTGAGGGATCAGCTGCCCAGTCGCTTCCGCTCCCGCTGCCGCGTCGTGGGCGACTTGATGGCGGATCTTTCCAGCCATGCCAGAGAGGAGGCCCCTCTTCCATCGGGTGAGTGGGTGGCTTTGTTGCCTGGTTCGAAACCGGCAAAACTCAGTGTGGGTGTTCCTTTTTTGCTGGAAACCGCAGACCGGTTGGCGGCTCAACGCCCTGGCTGTCGTTTTTTGTTGCCGGTGGCACCCACGACCACCATCGAAGATTTGGAACGTTATGCGAGTCGCTCGAATCCGATTGCGGCCTCGTACAACAGCGCTGTCGCCGCAATTGAACCGGCCCGCGCCGGCGAGGGTTTGAGGCGGTTGCTGACGCGTCATGGCACAGAGATTTACCTGCAGGAAAACCCTCCAGCTCACGGGGCTCTGAGTCAGTGCAAGCTGGCGCTCACCACCGTGGGAGCGAACACGGCTGAACTTGGCGCTCTTGGTGTGCCCATGATCGTGTTGGTGCCTACGCAGCATCTGGGGGTGATGCAGGCTTGGGACGGATGGCTCGGGCTATTAGCCCGTCTGCCAGGCCTCCGACGTCTGATCGGCTTGTTGCTCAGCGCTTGGCGTCTCCGAAACCATGGATTGATGGCTTGGCCCAACATCAGTGCTGGTCGCATGGTGGTTCCTGAACGGGTGGGACCGATCACGCCTGAGCAAATTGCCCTTGAGGCTGAGTCCTGGCTTGCGTCACCGGACAGGCTGCAGGGGCAACGCGATGACTTGCGTGGCCTTCGCGGTGAACCTGGGGCGGTTAGGGCACTTGCTGAGGAGGTTCAGGGACTCTTGCCATTGGCTCTTTCCGACTAGCGTCCCCGCCAGTCAAATGTTTGAGTCATGACGGGTGAGGCAGTAGCCGGTGGAGATCGGGTGGAACGCACTCCTGAGGAATGGAAGCAGCAACTCAGCCCAACCCAGTTTCAAGTGGCGCGTCAGGGCGGCACCGAAGCGGCGTTTACTGGTGCCTATTGGGATCACAAGGAAGACGGCATGTATCACTGCGTCTGTTGTGATGCGCCTCTGTTTAGCTCCAGCACAAAATTTGAATCGGGTACAGGCTGGCCAAGCTTCTGGAATGGTGTGACCCAGGGGGCGATTCGCACCCATGAAGATCGCAGCCACGGGATGGTGCGAACAGAGATTCTCTGTGCGCGTTGTGATGCCCATCTAGGGCATGTGTTCAACGATGGACCCGCACCCACCGGTCAGCGCTACTGCACGAACAGCGCTTCCCTCGACTTCAAAAAGAAAGCCAGCAGTTGAGTTGAGGCGTGGCTTGATCCCTGGCTTTACCAGGGATCATCAAGGGGTTGGCTCTCCGGTTCTTGGGGAGAACGCGCTTCGATCGGTTCTACATCGAGGGGTTCGCCTGGGCGTTCGATCGGGCGACGGGAGGCCGGTCTTGGCCGCTGTTCAAAGCGTGGGGCAGCATCCAGTTGCTGCGGTGCTGCGGCGCGCTGGGGCTCTTGGTAGCGGTCTTGGTCCTGGAAGGGCTCGGGTTCACGAAAACGCTCTGGCTCCGGCTCACGGAATCTGCGCTCCTCGCTGTAGGCCTCCGGTTCGTTGAAGGGTTCGGGCTCGCGATACGACGGCGTCTCGTTGTAGCTCTCGGATTGGCGATAGGGCTCTCGATAGGAGCTGTCACGCTCCTGCATCGGCGCTTCATCCAAATAGCGACGCTCTCGCGTGTTCTCACTGCGGCGATCTTCGAGTTCGACGTACTCGAGTTCGCGTTCGGTTTCGAAGCGTTGTGAGTCAGAGGCCTCCAGCATTCTGGGTGCCTCTTCGACGGCTTGTCCTGAGCTGAGCTGGTTTTCAACGGGGACGATGTTCACTCTGTAACGCTCCCGCTCCTGTTCCTCCCAGCTCGGCCCTCCAACGCCCAGTTTTTCCAGCACTCCGCTGCTCAGTTGTTTGAGTTTGTCTTCGGCGCCCTCGTACACAATGATTCGGTCGGCGCCACTGCTAACGATTTCATCGACAGGGATTTCCCAGGTGCTGAGCACGCCTTCCCCAAGGAGAGGAACGCCAACGGCTCCCATCACAAGCGTGGTGAGTTCGCCCGTCTCGATGTCGAAGGAGAAGCCCAACACGCGGCCGAGCGTTTGACCCGATTCTGTGATCACCTGGCAATTGATCACCCGGCTGTATCGGTCCGGGGAAAAGCCCTCACTGAGGGAGTCTGCGGAGTCGACCAGGATCACATCGCCCACCTGCCGTATGCGGTCAAGGGGCATCCAACGGGGCAGTCCCGGTAAGAACCGGGTGAGCGGGTTGTCTCTCAACCCGAGGGCGACCACTTCGCGACGGTCGATATCCACAACCACTTCACCAACAACGCCCAAGCGTCTGCCGGAATCTCTGGTGATCACTTGGGTCCCCATTAATTCCGACCGAAGCCAAAGCCTGTCGCTGGGGACGGTTGCCAGTGGGTCGTTGGGGGACGGGGACGAGCTCAAATGCAGGCCTCAGCCAGAGCAATTCGACTCATTTTGACGCAAGACCAGGGAGCTCGCTGTTCAGGCTGCATCGGGTAATCCCACAACCTGGGTGTGAGCGCCACGGGCCTGGGTCACACCGATGGTGCGCTGTGAGGCGCCAATCATCGGTCGCCTGTGGCTGACGACAAGGAACTGGGCCTCTTCGGCTTGATGGGCAATCAAGGCCGCAAGCCGTTCCACATTCACGCCATCGAGGAAGCTATCCACTTCATCGAGGGCATAGAAGGGTGAGGGGCGGAAGCGTTGCAGTGCAAAAAGAAAACTGAGTGCGGTCAGTGACTTCTCCCCACCGGACATGGCCGCCAGGCGGCGTACGGCCTTGCCTTTCGGATGAGCGACCAGGGTGAGCCCTCCCTCGAGGGGATCGTCTGGATTGTCCAGCTGCAGCTTGCCATCGCCCTCGGACAGGCTTGCAAAAATCTCTGAGAAATGCCCATCGACGGCTTGAAAGGCTTCCATAAACGCCTCTTGCCGGAGGGTGGCCACCGTTTCGATCCTCAACAGCAGTTCTTCGCGCTCCTGGCTGAGCACGTCGAGGCGTTCGCCCAGGTCCCCCAGCCGTTCTTCCAGTGCCGTGAGCTCTTCGAGGGCCAGCATGTTGACCGGTTCGAGGGCTTCCATCCGTCTCAGAAGTTGCTGCAGCTGTTCCTGCAGGGCCTCAAGGCCGGCATCGCGGATCTCTTCTGGGATTTCAGGAAGGGGGTTGGGCAGTGTGGGCTTGAGCTCCTCTAAGCGGATTCCACCGCTGCGCAGTTGCTCTTGAATCGCTTGACGCTCCTCCTGCAACCGTTCGAGTTCCCAGCGGGCTTGCTGGAGGTTCTGACGCAGCTCGGCCACGGACGCTTCTGCCGCATCCCGAGCGCGACGCTCCTCCCCAAATTTGGTTTGGAGGATTTGTTGCTGGCTTTCCAAAGCCTGGCGACGTTCCTGCAACTCCTTCTGTTCATCACGCCAGCGTTGATGGGCTTCAGCGAGTGCTGTGACGGCGCGTTGGAGACTGCTTTCTTCTTCTTCGATCGCCTGTTGTTGGTCAGCGATTCGGGTTTGTGCCAATTCGCGTTCACGCTGATGCTGGAGGCGATCATCGCGATGGCGGCGGGCCAGCTCCAAGGCGTTGTCCGACTGTTCAAGTTCGGCTTGGAGTTGTTGCCAGTTCCCGGCATCGGCTTCGGCTTGAACCTTTCGCTCCTCAGTGGAAATTCTCTCGAGTTCGTCGAGCAGAGGACTGATGGTGGTTTTGAGAATGAGCAGTCGCTGTTCTTGTTGCGTACGGTTGGCTTGAAGGCTGTTGAGACGCTCACTGCGTTGGCGGCAACGCTCCAACAAGGGTCCATGGGCTCGCTTGGCTGCAGTTCTCTCCGCATCCAGGGCCGCTTGCCTTTGTTCCAGCTGACGCAGCCGTGGTCGTTCTTGCTCGAGCGCTTGAAGCAGTCGGCTTTCTTCTCGCCTGCAAGCCACCAGGGTTTCGCCAAGCTCGAGCAGCCGCTGCCGAAGCGGTTCGGCTTCGTCGCTGTCACTGCTCACCCCGAAACTCAGCCCACCGCTGCGCTGGCTGAAGCTGCCGCCGGTCATCGCGCCACTTTTTTCGAGCAGTTCGCCTTCGAGGGTGACGGCGCGGAAACGCCCGATTTGTTGCCGAGCACTGCCTAGGTCGCTGAACACCTGTGTGTCGCCAAAGACGTACCCGAACACGTCGCTATAGATCGGCTCGTAGCGGATTAATTCCACAGCTCGCGCGATCAGGCCGGCGCCCTGGTCTCCATCCGGTCGGCGGCCACGGGCCATCGCTGAGCCACCGCTACCGCCAGCGGCTTGGGATCGAATTTTGTTGAGAGGTAAAAACGTCAAACGGCCCGCCCGCCGGCTCTTCAGCAAATCGATGGCACGGGCTGCAATCCGGTCGTTGTCGACAACCACCTGGGCCATGCGTGCTCCAGCTGCGACCTCGAGGGCTAGGCGATGGCGATCTTCCACTTCGCCTAGTTGAGCAACGGCTCCATGGATTCCATCCAGTCCCGCTTCCAGCAAGAGGCGCAAGGCCCCCGTCCCCCTTGTTTCCTGCAGGGCTTCCCGGCGGCTTTCTAATCGGGCGATTTCCCGTTCCAGGCGGGTCTGTTCCTCTTCCAGCCTTGTGCGGGTGCGTTGTTGGATCGCAACGGCTTCAGCGCGTTCTTGGAGCTGTTCTTTGCCGCTGCGCAGGCTTTCCAGAAGCGCTTGCCACTCCTGTTCCAGGGCTTCCAGCTGGTCTTGAACTTCACGGTCTTCGGCACCGGCTTCGTCCCGTTCCAGCTGCAGCTCGGATTGACGCGCTTCGTCCAGACGCAAACGCTCTTGGAGTTGCTGTTGTTCCTCCTGAAGAGGCGTGAGCGTGGTTTGTAAGTCTGAGCGGCGTGCGGCCCGTTGGCGTTGCTCATCCAGCCAGGCTCCTGATCGCCCGGCGACATCGCCGAGGCGCCTGCGCGAGATTTCAACAGCAGCTTCGGCATCGCGGCAGGCTTGCTCTGCTGCCTGAAGCACCTCCGGGTTGTTGGCTTGCTTGAGCCCTTCGCTGTCTGCTTGAAGTTGCTGTCGGCGGCTGGTGAGGGTCTGTCGCAGTCCTTGTAGGCGTTCGCCTTCCTGCTGATGTTGCGTGGCTTGACGTTCGAGAGCGCGGTTCTGAGGATCGAGACCGGCCAATTCCGCCTGCACGCTGAGCAGTTGGTCTTCGCCTAAGGCCTTCACGCTCTCCTGAAGGGTTTGGAGGCGTGTGGCCTGCTCAGACAAGGTTGTTTCCTTCTCCTTGATGGCTGCGCTGTCGCGGATCTCCTGCTCGCTGAGTTGGTGTTGGCGGGTTTTGAGCTGCTTCAGCTCCGCTTCAGCGGCTTCGAAGGCCAGCACAAGCTCCTGCTGCCTGCCACGTTGCACTTGATCGCGTAGGTCTTGATAGGCCCGTGCTTTTGCGCAGTCCTTTTCCAGGCGTTGGCGGGCGGTTAGGAGTTCTTGTTCAACGATGCGGCAGCGATCTTGCCGCTCTTGCACGTCGTCGAGCTTTCGGCGGCTCTGTTCAATGCGGGTGTCGAAGAGCGCGACACCTGCCAGCTCGTCGATGAGGCCGCGGCGGTCCCGATTGCTCATCGAGACAATCCGCGTCACGTCGCCTTGCATCACGACATTGCTGCCTTCTGGATCGATGCGCAATCGGCGTAGCTGGGTTTGCAGCTGCTGCAGGTTGCACGGTTCCCCGTCTGAGCTGTAGGTGCTGCTGTAAGACCCCCCCGGCATCACGCGCAGCTTGCGCGTCACCGTCCACTCATTGGCATCAGCCTGAATCCAGGGACCGTCTTCAGGGGGTTCAATCCCCTCCTCCGCGGCATCTGGCTGCCAGTCGCTCAGATCAAAACGCACGCTGACGGTGGTCTCAGCCGACTTGCCTGCCTTGAGCATGCCGCTGTTAACCAGATCGGGTAAGCGATCGGCACGCATGCCCCGGCTGTTGGCCAGGCCTAGGCAAAAAAGAACGCCATCGAGAATATTGCTCTTTCCAGACCCATTGGGACCGGTCACCACAGTGAACCCGGTCTCGAGGGGGATGGTCATCGCCCCACCGAAGGACTTGAAGTGAGTTAGTCCGACCTGATTGATATGGACCAACAGGTGACACAGCTGTCAGCAAATCAAAACTAGCGAAGCTTCTGAAAAGCTCAAGGGCTTGGCGTCGGTCTGTGATCTGCTGATGAATGCAGCCGGCATCCGCCATCGGCTAGTTCGAGGATCAAGGGGTCTGGAAAGCGAAGGGCGGCAGTGCCGCGGAGCTCAACCCTGATCAGCGCCTTTGGGTTGTCGGGTAAGACCCCCTGGAAAGTGCCACCCACAATGCGCCGTCCCCAACCGCGCCCTCCAGACACGGCCGCTGACGTTCGCTCTAGCCAGATCAGTCGGTGCCTTGGCAATGGGGTGGCTTTGAGGCTGGGGCCATTGGGAAGGGGAACACTGCGCAGACGCCAGGTGCGGCAGCTTTCACCATCTTCAAGCAGTAAATCCACATGCCTGCATGCCGGATCATCTGGAGCATTCGTGTGCTCTAGGAATAGGTATCGAGACAGTTGCCCTGAGATGGGTGTCATCTTCTAGACACCATCCCTAGTCTGAAAAAGGCGTTACCCCTACCCATGGACTCAGCTCCATCCCAAGAGGAAGACAAGGATTTTGCGCAGCGGTTTCGGGATCATTTTGAGTCTCTCGTTCCTGAAATCCAGCGTCGTTGGCCCGAGGTGACGCATCAAGCCTTAGATGCCACCCGGGGCAGTTTTGATGAGGTTGTGCAATTGATTGCTTCCCAAAGCGATCGAGCGGTGCAAACCGTGCAGCTACAGCTGGAAGATTTGATGCATCATCCCGGGGAGAGCGTGCGCAGTTTTGCGGACACGCTTGAGCCCTTGGAGGAGCAACTCGAGCATCTGCTTGATGATCTCAATGCCACCTTGCGACCCAAGATTGAACGCCCCGTGCGAGAGCGGCCGCTGCTGGCCATCGCCATCGCTGCTGGGGTTGGCCTTCTTGTCGGTGCCCTGCTCACTGGAGGTCGTCGTTCCTCATGAGTGAACTACCTGGATCTCAGGAGAGCCGCCCAAGAGGTCTCGGCGCGGCGGGTCGAGTGACCTCGCTAGCCGCTTCGGTGATGGACCTGCATGTCCGTATTGCTCTGCAGGAAGTTGGTCGAGAGAAGCGCCGCCTGATTGGCGGGGGTGTGTTTTTGGCCATGGGCGGAACCTTGATGCTCTTGGCTCTCGTGGCTGTTGAAACGGCCTTTGTGGTCTGGTCGTTGACCGCTTTCAGTTGGACGTTGCTGCAGTCGTTGCTCACCCTTGCGTTCTTGAATGTGGTGGTTGCGGGTGCGAGCTTGCGGATTGGAGGCCAGCTGGCCAAGGGCCCTTATTTGCCGCAGACCCTGGAAGGGTTGTCCAAAACCACCCGCGCCGTGATGGGGCGTTGATCGATTGCGGTCAACGCACTTGATAATGCAACCAGCGGCAGTCGATGCCTCCGTTGTTGATCGGGATCCGTCGGGACGCTCTCATCCGCAGGGCTCCCGTTACTCCAGCATTGCCGCTAAGCAACCAGAAATCCCATCCTGAGGCTTGGCTTTTCACCATGGCTCCGAGATCGCCGTACAGCGCTTCAAGATCCTGATCGGCTCCGATGCGTAATCCATAAGGAGGATTGCAAACGATCGTTCCTGGTCCTTCGGGGAGCTGGAGATCTCGGAAATCTCCCGTTTGAATGGAGATCAAGTGGGAAAGACCAGCGGCCTCAACGTTGTTACGAGCCTGTTTGGCAATCGATGGATCCTGTTCGCAGCCAATGATGAGGGGTTGGAACTGGCCCTGCTCTTGGCGCTTGAGCGCGCGTTCTTTCTCCTCTCTCCAGAGGTCGTCATCAAAATCAGCCCAACCTTCGAGGGCAAAGCTGCGGTTGAGGCCAGGGGCATGCCCTGCAGCCAGTGACGCCGCTTCGATGAGCAACGTTCCCGAGCCACAGAGGGGATCGACGAGCGGAGTGCTTCCTGTCCATCCACTCAGGCGGATCAAGCCAGCGGCGAGATTCTCTTTGAGGGGAGCATCCCCCATTTCTGCGCGATAGCCGCGGCGGTGGAGACTGCCGCCTGATCCATCGAGACTCAGCACGCCACCCTCTCGAGCGAGATGCACGTGCAGGCAAACATCAGGTTCGTCGAGATCGATCGAGGACCGTTGTCCCCAGATGTCGCGTTGTCGATCAACGATCGCGTTCTTGATTTGCAGTGCGGAGTAGTGGCTGTGATTAAGGCCGGGAGCTGTCCCAGTGACATCCACCCGAAAACTCATCGAGGGATGCAGCCAGCGTTCCCAGTTCAGTCCTTCCTGCACCCCTGAATACAGCGACTCGCGTCCATCACATGGGAATCGGGCTACTTCACGCAGCAATCGAAAAGGCAGACGGCATTGCAAATGAAGCCGATACAGGCAAGCCATATCTGCCTCGAATGAGACGGCCCTACGCAGTGGTTTCACCGCTTTCGCTCCTAAGGCAAGAAGCTCAGTGACTCCAGCTTCTTCCAATCCTTGAGGTAGCACGGAGACACCTTTAATGCGCTCAGATTTTGCTTGCTTTCTGTTCACTACTACGTCTCGACTTATGCCTACTGATTGACACGGTATCTGAGCCTAAGTCTCTTGTCTTGGTTGTAAGCCCAGAGAGCCTCCGGGACATGCGATCGCCTTAATAAAAGCGGTGGCCAATTTGCAGAAAAGCTCCTGTTTTGTTTTTAAATGTATCTGTCAAGATGATGATCTTGTTGATGATTTATTGATTATTTTTGCCTTCTTGAATAGCAAGAATACTGCATGGAGTGGGTATCTGAAATCTGGCTTTTGGTTGGTATCAATATTTGGTTTTTCTGAATATCTTCCTGCTTGCTTGCTGCGTCGTAGGGGCATCGCAAAGGCACTGGTGTTTTTTGCTCTTCGAGAGGCGAGGCATCTTTCGGTCTTGATGCCAGAATGATGAGGTTCGTTCTTGAACGGACTAGGTGGTCCACACCGGTGTTTCGGACAGCGGTTCGATTCCGCTCAGCTCCATTCTGCCTTCGGGGCTGCAATGGTTTCGACGGGGCATAAGGAGGGTGACTGAAGCCTGCTCGGTAAGAGCAAATCCCGTAACTGCGAACAACATCGTACGTTTCTCCCGTCAAGCAGCCCCTGTTGCTGCCTGACCCTTTTAAGGGAGATGGGGTGAAGTCAGCCTTATCACCCAAGTGACTCGTGGGGGTGGAATGCCCCCTTCAATCTTTCCAAGACAGCGGATCTTCAAGGGTCCGCTTTTTTAGTGTGCAATCTCGGTCTCCAGGTGGCCGTTTATGGCGAATTTGACTTCGCTCGGCAGCGGTGGGTTCATGCATCAGTTCTCGTAAGACCTGAGGTGGGTTCGTACCAGCAGATGCTTATCAGTGTTTCGGCTAGAACTTATTCGCTCTCAGCCAACCAATCGAACCTGCTGGTGCATGGTTTGAAGCTGCCTGGTTTGAGGTTTGGTTTTGGATCACTCGCGCCAGGTACCAAAGCCCTTTTTGCCCTGAAAGATGACGTTGCACCGTTTGCAGGCGTATCACCGACGAGCCAATCCCGATTAACCCTTTTTAACGGTTCGGGCACCCACTGTTGATCGAGGTAACTGTCGCTGGTGATTGGCCCATGCAGTTGCGCAGGAAGGCGGCTGATCTTGTATGGATGTGTTGGCCTGAATAGGTATGTGCCAACCCCTCACCGTGTAGGACTGCTGTGGCTGTAAGAGCACCAAGCAATCCTTTCTGGAGGAAATGACACAGATTGCTCTGAGGATTTCCGCTGATAATTTTGTTCATACCGGGCAGTCGTGCATTGTTTTCAGAGTTAATCATTGGAAATAGTAGGTTGATTGATTATGAGCAAAAGACTTTCTTCGCACAACACACCATCTCCCGAGTTAATGGCTGAGTTGATGACCCGCGTCAAGCGTTGCTGTGATGTTACTCATAGGCTTAGTGGACAAGCTCAATCCCGCTTGTGGCGGGATCAGTTTGTCCTTGCGATTACGACAATAATTTGATGAGCTGACTTCTAAACTGCTTTTAGGGATAAACAGTCAGAGAGCTCAGTTGTGTTCGGGTGATGATGCTTTCATGGCCTCGATTTATTTTGTGAAATAGTCGGGGTATTTGGTTCTAAGCTCTGGCCTGTCCGTCTTGATGCTGATATCCATAGTATTTCGAATCAGCATGTGCAAAATATTGCGATTGGATGTTATCTTCTCTCCTAGCAGCCTATGGGAGGCAAGAAACTCGCTACATCCATTCCCTCCAATCAGTTCGTTAAGGCTTTTGTTGAGTCTTTCCGTTGCTTCAAGTGCAATCACTAAATCACGCGAGATGGCCTCCTGATACGTAGTCGGGGGTGTAGCCGTTGGATTCGGAGGGTGGGATTTGTCATGCTTTCCTGCTCCTGATCGACGGATCGGCCTGTGAATTCTTGGCGTCGTTGTCATTGGATTCTGTATCTATTACCCAAAGCATATCCGTGATTTGGATTTGCTTTGGGTAATTTCTAATACAAAATTGGGAGTCGCCTGGAACGGTGATTGCTAAACATCCTGGCTGTAGTCTTCTAATAGCATGGCTAAGCCATTAAAATGAGAGCATAGTTCTCCTCTCATTTGTGCATAGTAAACGAGCTTTTCGGTGTCATTTGTCTCATCAATTAACTCCCCGAGATTGTCTGTTATGCGGTCTAACGCTTCGTAAGCGATGACTAAATCTTCGGATATCAGTTCTTGTTTTGCAGGTGAAGTCATTTTGGGGTTGGCGTCAATCAATTGTTTGCGGAATGCCTCTATTTCCATCGCTGCTCTCCTTTTGCGTGTTCCTTCCAATTTACTGCTGATTAGAAGTATATGCGTAGTCCTTAATACAGAAAGGGTGGCTATCGGCCATGCCGAAATTTGTTTCATTGCATTTAGGGAACGCTTCTGCGCCAAGCTTTTCTTGCTAGTCCATCACCTCTGCACGTCTCCATTGAGCACGAACGGTTTTGATGTTCTTTATCGGCATTGAATTGGTTGCAGCGTTTGCATTTGGCCTCTTCTTGTTCATCTTTCTCGCCAAACCGCTCGATGTATTTCAGGGTTTTTATTGCATTCATGGTTGTTGACCGTCTGTTTCGGCTGTAGAGGCCCATGCTCTGGCATGGGCTTCAAGCTTGTAGGCCTGTTTCAGCTTCTCCCCCTCAGGCTGTCGTTTGAAGAAGGTTTCGACCTTGTGTCCATCAGCAGCTTCCCTTGTATGGATTCAATGCAGGTCTATCAATGCTGTGGCCATACTGAAAATGTTGCCGGTGATCTCAATGGATTTAGCCAAACAGACCTGTATCCCCTGCCAAGAAGGGGCTCCCAAACTCACAGAAGCAGAACTTGCTGATCTGCTGCCTCAACTGCCTGGCTGGGAAGTGGTTGATAACCATCACCTCACGCGTTCGTTGCGATTCATCGATTTTCAGACGGCCCTCGATTGGGTGAATGCAGCTGGTGCGATCTGTGAAGTCGAGGGACACCATGCTGAGTTTTCCCTAGGCTGGGCACACGCGGAAGCTGTGATTTACACCCATAAGGTTGACGGCCTAACGCAAGCCGATGCTGTATTGGCAGCAAAGCTGAATGGAATTGATGTTTAGATCGACGTCTTGAGGAAGATGATCTGAAGCTAAGTAGGAGGCTTCTGTTTATAAGGCTTTTTCTGCTTCAACAAAAAACCCGCCTGTGGCGGGGAACGATTCTCAATCAGTGCGAACGATTTGAGTCACCAAGTTGGCATTGATCTGGTTTTAATTATAATCTGCTGTATCCCAGTTTGGATGGGTAAATCTTGAGAGGAAGACCGAAAGATTCCATCAGCTTTCTGCACTCCTCGCCAACAGTGCCGTAAACCTCGATGCTGAATCCATCTCCTAGTTCAGCATGCTTTTGCAAATATTCCTGGACTGGAGGATTTGAGACGTGAAGGGCAAAGGCTTTGTCATTGGCGTACACCTCTGACCAAACAAACATCTGTGGGTCTTCCGGATCCTGATCAAAGGTGTGATGAAGCATTCCAGGCTCGGAAGACTGAACGGCTGCATCAGTCACACGGGCAAGCTCTAGATACTGGTCCACGCAGCCCTGCTTCACGTGGATCCGGGCCAGAAGCATGAAGGGAGTGGATTGATCGAATGTCGCCATTTTGAGCCTTGAATTTTATTGATTATCACAAAGTCACCCTCAATACGTTCAGTCACAGCAGTCAACGGACTGAGGGTGGAGGTGATGCAACCAGCTGGTCAGTCAGTGGAGGCAGCAGCTTGAACTCCTGGCCACATGGCCGCGAACTCAGCATCGGAAACAACAGGTGTCACTTCGAATTCGATGCCAAAGCCCTTGATCCAAGGGGCGAGATGGGCCCAGACCTTGCCTATGTTGCTCGCAACAGCAATGGCCATTCCTGTTCCACCGATGGGCTCGCAGACGCGATATTTGAGCTCAAAGCCATCGAAGCAATCTCCAGGGCCGCCAGCATTGATGTATTCAGCAAATGGAGTGCAGGCATCCCAAGACCCTTCCACTGTTGGGAAATTCCAGACGATTAAATAGTGCTGCATTAACTTTCAACCTTCTCTACCAGTGGCTCTAATGAGTAAGTGTCACTTGTGTTACGGAACTGATCAGTGACCTGTCAAATGACAATTAGCCCAGATGAATGAACGCGTCTTGCTTTTTGCCGAGTGATTCCCGCTGGGACTTGGGTAGAAGCTTGCCGCCTAGTCGCTTTGAAGAGTTATTCCGTCTGTTTCCTCTTCGTTGATTGAGAGACGCATTCGCCTCAGCTCTAGGGCCATGTCTGAGATGGTCCTGATGATCTCCAGCTCCCACTTGCATGCATAGCTGAACTCCTCAGCGATGTCAGTGATCAGGACTGGCACATCATCGTTTTCGTAGCTGCGACTGATCGCCAGCTGCATCCTATGGACCCACCATTTCCAGTATTCGTCCTGGTGAGGGGTGAGGTCCTTGATGTCGAAGGAGAACTGGACATCGCGTAAGGGGGGCATCAGCAGAGCTGATTTCCCGAGCTTGTTGCCTTGTTTGGGGCTGAGGAATTCGTTGGTCCTGTTCATCGGATCAGACCAGAGGTCTGGGCTGTTCGGCCTTTCAGCAAAACAGCAGCGCTGTTCCCGCTCTACCCCCAAAAGGGTGATCAGTCCGAGGGTCTGTGGCTGACCAGGTATAGCGGTGATGTTGTTGTGCGATAGATGTGCTGGGGGAAAGCTGCGCGCTCCCGCTGCCATCAGAACCCCGGTCGCCTTGGGGTTCAAGGATCGTGCTCTTCATTTTGCCTTTCTTCAGTACGCTTTCAGCCGGCCTACTTGTAAGAGGCCTTAAAGATGTTGATCAAGGGCTTAACGGTTTTACTTCCCTCATGCATCTTTTGTCATATCCTAGGGCGGAAATTTCAAGAGATTAATGCTTTACTCATTGTTATGAGCGATAGGACGATGACGTTGATCAATCTGTTGTTCTTGAGCTTCATCCTGTCTGTCGGTGTTATTCCAACAAGCCATGCCAAAGACACAGAACCACTGAGGCTTGGTAAGTGCGATCCTGATGGTGCTGTAAAAACTCTTGATGCAGGATTAAAAAAAGGGAAAAGTTTAAATGCTGCGATGAAAATGGTCATCAATAACAAGCAGTTTGATGGCTCAAATGCTTGCATCACCTTCATTCGTGAATCATCTATGGAGCAGCGTGAATCTGCTCCCTATGCTTTCAAAAAACTTTGGATGGAATAACGGTCATTCTTCTATTGATATTTCGTTCGTAATGGCAGAGGGCAGTTTTTTCCGCTTCTCGTTTGTGCTGGAATTGCCTGATAGTTTTCAGAATTCTAGGCAATCAAGATCCCATCCATGGTGGGGGATAGAAG
Organism: Synechococcus sp. UW179B; assembly: GCF_900474245.1. NCBI lineage: Bacteria > Bacillati > Cyanobacteriota > Cyanophyceae > Synechococcales > Synechococcaceae > Synechococcus > Synechococcus sp. UW179B. Next base: position 24,452 of record NZ_UCNZ01000022.1, on the reverse strand, counting down.
AAGCAAATAGCTTGTTTTTTGTGGTCATCGTTGCTGAAGCCCTCTCTTGGTTGTTCAACATTGTTTGTTTCGCTCATCGAGGCTTTGCCTCTAATGGGATTGACGGTCCCATGGCGATGCCACCTGCCATGGGAGTGAGCTGATGACCTGTATCAACCGCTGCTGTGATGCCCGCTGCACGATCAGCCTGAGGCAGGCGAACTTTGCAACCCGTTACAAAAACCTCTAGGGTCCGTTACATAAGTTCACGAGCGCTTTTGATGACCGACTATTCAACCGCCATCTTTGGCCTGATCGCCTTCACCGGAATTGTCTCGGCTGCCGTGGTGTACATCCTTGCCCAGCCTTCCGATCTGCCAGTCGTGAAGAAAGCAAAATCAGCTCAAAACTGAGTCCCCTTCTGAACACTTCTTACCGGTTCAACCCATGAACACCCAAGATCTTCTCGTGCTTCTTGTGAGCTTCGGGACCGCCTGCTTCGCTCTCAACATTTACAAGTTGAATCAAGTCCCAGAGCAATGAGCTTTACAAAGCTTTACCAGTCTGTTACTATATGTAAAGCGTTCCTCGGACGGGATCTGCAAACGAACGTCGCTTGAGGGAGCGGTCTTCAATCACTAAAAAGGTCTGCGTGGAAGCAGGCCTTTTTTTATGCCATCTCCTTCAGAGAGCGGTAAGTAAGAGGTTTTTCGATCTTCACCACCCCATAGCCGAGAGAGACAAGCTCCTGAACAGCCTTGGCGAACTTTTTAGAGCCCATGCCTCGGATTGCTCTATTCCCTTGTTGTTTGGCTAATTGCCATGTGCAGCCATCAGCCTGGAAGCCGTGCTCATGAATGTGGCGCATCATCAGTATTGAGTCTGTGGCTTCCACCGAAAGCTCATCATTGTGCATCTCTAAAGATTAGTCGAGTTTTAAACCGCAGCAGAGGGGAATCAACGGAGTAGAGCCTGGATACGGTCCTGGTATTCCGAAGCAACATGTCTGGGATAACCCTATGCCTTGAGCGATCCACCGCATCCGTTATTCTCTAGATTTTTGGATTCAATATCTGTCTGAGTAGTAACAGATTTTGGCCCTATTCAAATTAAGGATCAGGTTGAAAAAGCTTTTCAGAGTTTCTTGATTTGCGCAGCATTGATGCTGAGCAGGCTGGTGCTGCGGGAGCATGTCTATGGATATTATTGTCGGCTAGCTTGGAATAGACCCAAGTGTGATTCAACTTCTTCTTGCCGGAAGTCTTGCTTCCATTATGTTGTCTTTAGAGAATTTTCAAAGGCCACAAGATTTTGGATTCGCATTTCAGCAGCCAAAGACTTTAATTGCTTTTTCATTGATATGTTTGAGTTTTGATGTGCTTTGAAGAAGTTTAGACTGCTAATTGGAAGGCGACAATGACGCCCATCAGGCTCTGCATTGCATATTCAGTGAAGCTGATGATTCCTAGGGGTGTTTTGCTGTTCCCTCCAACGCAGGCGCAGTTCAAAGCGAGCTTGTCGATGTAAACCGCTTTGAGCACTGAAATCATTCCCTGGATACCAACAATCAGTGCGATCCACCCTGCCATTGGAAGCGGCGGTTTCATTAAAAAACCAAGCCCGATCAGTAGTTCCACTCCCGGATAGAGCTTGCCCCATAGGCGCCATCGTTTTGTGGCCAGGTCGTATTTCACGAAACTGGCCGCGAAGGACTCCACATCAATGAGCTTGAGCATTGCCAGTGTGCAGATGGAAATCCCCATGAAGTGTTGGATCACATTGCCTTCCAAAACCAGTGAGATCAGAAGTGCAGTTCCGAAGACTGCTACCACTGGCATGTAGGAATACTCAGCTCCCTGAGCTTCTTCTCCGAGCATGGCGGCCAACTCTGTATACCCCCCTATTCGTTCATCGCCGTTGAAAATCTGTGGCGTTGTGGCAACGCCATGTTGAGCTTTGAAGGTGTTGACTTCCTCTCGGCTTGTTAATCGATGGTCTTCAAAGCTGATCCCTTGCTTCTGCATTAATGCAATCGCTTTCAGTCCCCAGGGGCATTCGTGTTCCGGCATTGACATCCGAAAAACGTGCACGTCTCTAAGCCTGGATGAAGAAGTCATGGCTGTGGGGATGATCATCTTGAAGGTAGCCATGGCGATCTTTCCTGACCCTGCGCTTGATCGGGGTGATTCCGCTTCCCGCTTTAGCAAGGGGCGATAAGTTTTTTGTTAGACGGATCGCTTCGTCATGTCCATCCAACCTGATGCCACCTTTCAGCACAGGTGCATCGAAGCTGCTTCAGACACTCGTGAGGATGCCGGTGATCGCTGCTCCTATCCAAACGTGACAGAAACGCCTACCACTGGCACTGTGGCTTTGTCGTTAGGTGACTTCATGGCTCTGATTCCTCGCTGGCAGTACATGTCTGATCGCAGCAAGGCCATCGTTAAAAATACCGCTGGCACGGCAGTGGTGCTCTTGATTGGTGTCGTGCTCCTGCGTGCATTTTTGGGGTGGATTGTTCTCGCTGTGATCATCTGGGCAGGCTGGAAGTACCTGACCCGCAAGTAGGCCAGTCATGACAAGCGTGGATCGCACTTGAGTTGGATTTTGGCTTCGGCTTTTCTGATGCACGTTGGAGTTAGACCTGCGTGAGCAAAATTTCTAAAGCAGATCGTGATAGTTGCTTTATCGAATGCTTCTTAAAAGGATATTTGCTTGAACTTTACTTTGATTGCGTTCTTGGCATGCTTCTGCAATCCTCGGCTGTTTCTGTTCAGAAGGCAATGCGCGTTTAAACCGATGCGGAAAATGCTCATCGGGTGGAGAATACTTTCATCGAGATCGGAGGTGCCAGCATGGCAAACACTCCCCCCCAGCAAAAATAAGAAGCTGCCTGGCCTTTTAAGCACCTGCTCCACGAGTTTTCTCACCATCCATGGACACGCCCTTCATCCCGGCTATAGCAAGCTGGGGGGTACTCCAATCGGAGCCAGAAGGTCCATCACCTGGAACATTCGCCCCAGTTGCTCATCAAAGCCCGACACTTCGTCCTGACGTTTGAAGCATGCGGCTTGACCTCTGGTTTCTGGATTCCCAGAGGTGTCGGAAGCGAAGAATCATGAAAGGGCACTCCCACATCTGCCGCAGGTGGGCTGCTCTCTCACACCTCTGAAGCACTCTCGGTGTGAACCATGCATGCTCGAGAGAGCTAGGCGAGTTTCCCATCGCGAATTGCGTTATGGCTCTATCTTCTGGAGGCAAACCTGCCAAGAACTGCCTTGGCAGAACGTGTCTTAAGTGGGCCTCTGATGGCTCGCTTTCTGAATTTGATAAGGACGATCTCATGAGGAGGCTTTGTGCTGCTGACGCAGAACTGGCTAAGTCAGATGCCTGCAGGATTCACGTTCAGCCGAGGAATCACTAATCCAAGGCTCTTGATTCATTACCCCCGCGATAAGCGGGGATTTTTATTGCCGCCCTGTCGCAGTGATGAGCTTGTTGATATCGCAAATCATGTTTGTCGCTGTCCACAAGCCTTTCGTCAACTATTCTTCTGTATAGGTGCTAATCACCGTGCTTTCAATAATGTGGCCGCTGCCACGAATCATTTCTTTGTTGTCATCAAAGATTTTCTGGGCAACACCAACGGGTGCTTGCTGAATGGCGCAGATCTTGGATGGATCGCTCTTGCTAACTCCACGAAACAGTGACGTTAACCCAACTGCCTTGTGCATTTTGCTTACATCTTCACTGTCATAAATTGCAGCCCACTTTGCGAAGGGAACGCTCAAGCTAAAGGTCCAGATGGTGGTTTCCATGGAGCAAAAACTTTGTTCATTGATTTAAGCTCTCTCTCTGACTCTGTTTGTTTGCGTTGTGACAGTGTCCAGCATGAGTCTCGCCATGGAAAAGCCCAGGATTGGTGGGCTGCTGCGCAGGCAGCCATGGCTCCTGGTGGTGGATGGGATGACGCCGTTGTCAAAAACTTAGAGGCTGGATTCTTTAATCATTCCTTTTGTCCAACGTCTGCTGAAGGTCCCATTGTCTGTATTTGGGAAGTCCGTGAGGGCATTACTTCTGAGCAGTTTCAGGATTTCATTGATGGCCCGATGGGTGTGAATTTTGGGCTTGCGGCAATGATGAACATTTGCAAGGCAGTGAACGTGGAGCTTGCGGGTAATACTCCCTATCCCAGGAAGTTTTGATTGGGTGATCGATGAATCAATGTGCTTCAGATGATTCTCATGTGATTCATATCGGTCATTGGGATAGGTTTCACTCCTGATTTGGATATCCAGCTCCTCTGTGAGCTGATTAAAGATTACTTAAAGAAGCATCTCGCTACACTTGCTTTTCTCTTGCTTTTCAGACAGAAAGGAGTCAGATCAGGAGTAGAGAATGTCTTCCATTCGCAACCGCTCGCACTCGCACCACAGCCCTCAGGTCAATCAGCGCATTCTTGAGCATGACCTGGAAGGGGCTGGCGAAGCCTTGATGGCTTTTGATGGGTTTCAATCCGAAGGTCCAGAGCTGGAGACCATGGTGTTGCAACGACCAAGCGGATCTCAGCAGCCCGGCCTTCTTCAACAGTTGCTCAAAAAGGTCAACAACTTGTTTGCTTTTGTTCGATCTCGGCGGTGATAGCGCTACCGATCGCTTCATTCTCACCAACTGCTTCATCATGAAAAAGCGAGTAGCCGTTCCGATTGAATCCATTAACCGCCCTCATGAGAGTGTGATTGATGAAAGTAAAGTTGATGATCTGATCAGAAGCATCAAGGAGATTGGGCTTCAAGAACCTATCGATCTCATTGAGTTTGAGGGTAGGTTCTATGGATTTAATGGCTGCCATCGGTATACAGCGCATAAGCGTCTCGGCCGGACAACGATTGAGGCCAATATTCGTCAAGTAGATCGGGCTACGTTCCGTCTCCATTTGATGTGATTCAGCAGCACTGGAATACCTTGTTGGGATTGATATCTTTACTTTCCTGCTCGGCATCTCTGACATTGTGAGATGCTGTTTTTGTGGTCATCAGGAAGCGTCAGGAAGTATGGATCAATGTCGAATTCATAGCCACAATCACAAACTACATGGTATCTAAGTTTTTTGGACTTTACGAGCCTTGTGAGCAGAGTGATGTTTCCATATTTCTGTCCAGATTTAAATCTTTCGAGCTTCCTCTCTCCGGTTGTAGCGCGATTAACACGTGCCTTTGACAAAGAATTTCGTACCGAATTTTCGCTACCTTTGCCGATGACTTTGGCGATCTGGGAAAAGGTTCTTCCCTCTTCCACGTAGAGGCGTTTGATTTCTTCAAATTCGCTTTGTGTGAAGCCAGACTTTCCTGCCACTTGAGCTGCTCCCGCCTTCAGCACCAAGTATCTCAGGGGCCTGCTCAGTGTTCACGGATACAGATGTAATCCAACCCAGCGGTGATGGGAGTGGAGGGGCGTTTGGCATGGGCCCGTGGCTATCTGTGTCGGGTTTTATCTCCCCAGCTATGGGGTTTGAGGAAGGAACGGTTGTTACGCCATTGAAGGTTCGGTTCATGGCTTTGCTATCCCTGCCTTTTCCCTTATATTCAGAGCACGTTGGTCCCCATGAGGGGACGCAGTTCGATCTCAAACAAGCAACGGGGTTTGAGGCGCTGTCGGTCGTTCCCATGAACACCCTCCTCCTGATCAAAGAAAAAGAGCTGAAGGCACAACGTCTTCAAGATGCTCAGCGTTGTTTTGCTGCCCATTCAGAGGGCATTGATTACACCTCCGCGCATCTTTCGCCTACGAAGCTTGCTCCTCTGGCGCGTTAACGTCGCCCTGATCGTTGTGATCCACCCCGTTAATACGGGGTTTTTTATTGTTTTAGAGGATTTGATTGGCTCAGCGCGTCTGGCGCGATCAAGCCGTTCGGTGGCAATGCTGATGTCTTGCTTTTTTAGTCATTGCCCCAATCAAGATTCGGCCGATTATCTTTTTTTGCCGATTCGAACCATGCGGGGATTCAAAGGGCAGGCAAGGGCGTGGAAGGGTGTGTGAGTTCCATCGTGGATCAGGCTTCCCATCGGTTGGGCGTTTGCACTATCGAGCTTCATTGCTTGGAAATATCACTCAATCGTTCTAGGGAGCCGAGTATCCCTAAGGCGATAGGCATAACTGCCCATTTTTGACGCTTCAACCGTGAGTCAGGGAATTCAGCTGGAATCAGTCGGTTTGATACGGCCATCTCTTGAGAGCTTGATCCACCAAAAGCCTGTGGCCATCTGTCCTTCTCTCTGATCGATGTTTGGCTGCTTAACTTGGCGGCCTAGCCCTTTGCTGTCTTAAGTAAAACTGTATTTGCTGCCAGTGTTCTGTTGGCCTGTCAGCTTGGTCGCAGTCGCAACTGCTTGATGACGAGTTCATTTTCATTTAAGCCAGCAATCGAATTTGCAATATCTCAAGAGAAAATTAAGCATGAAGATGAGGTGGATTTGTCCAAAAGCTCTGTTGGTATCGACTCTGTTGTTTTGCGAAATGCTGATGGAGTGGTGATTGCAAGCATCTATAAAAGAATTCTCAAAGAAATTGAAGATTCTAAGAGTTTGGAAGAGGGCGATCAAGCGGTTGAATCGTAATTCTCGTTATTCAATGCTTCATGGCTTTGTCTGCTGCGTATTGAGCTGTTAATTGATGTAGAATACTTGAACTTTTTTGTGTGGCCCAATGCTTTCGCCAAGGTCTCTTTTAAATGTATTTTTGGCTGCTTCTTTGGGCTCCATTGCCCTAACCGGCATCTCTTCAGTGGCAGCAAAAGCTGAGATTGAGATTGAGGTGAGCCTTAAAGAGCGTTACCTTTGGCTCAAAGACTCAGGAACTGTTATCAAGAGATATCCAATTGCGATCGGCGCCCCTGAAACCCCAACGATTCCCGGTGTTTATAGCATTCTGAAAAAAGTACAAGATCCTACTTATTATTCAAAGTCTCATCATAAGGTTTTCCCTGCTGGGCCTAATGATCCAGTGGGTGTTCGTTTTATGCCTTATCTTAAGGCAGCTTCAGATGGAAAGGTTTACGCCGTTCATGGAACGGCTTGGCCACGCTGGGTCCACCTTCGGGCTGCTGCAAGTTTGGGCTGCATCAGAATGTTGAATAGTGACGTTATTGAAGTTTTCAATCAGGTTGAGGTGGGGACACCCGTTGTGATTCGCTGAGCTGGCTTGCCACTCCGATTCCTTTTGGTTTGTAAACGCTTCTAGTGGTTCAGTTGGTTTGCACCTGAATCAGAACAAATATCTGTTATTCATCATTAATTCTGACAATTTTGGTTTGAGGCTGTCATAATTTACTTATGCCACGTCTCCGACCGGACTCAAAACGCCTGCCAGACATCCCTGGTGGTGAGGGTTGGCTCTCTAACGAGCTTCAACAGCAGCTTGTGCATTTCCAGTCTGCTGGCAACTCTGCTGATGGCGAATTGATCGCGTTAAGGACATTTCAGTGGAAACCGCCCTATCCGCCAGTCCCCCTATCGCGTCGTCGGATGCTTCGTCATCAGGCCGTCGACACCTGGGACACCATGCGTGAGGCGGGTTGGCAGCGCTGCTATCCGCCTGTTCGATAAAAGAGACTTTGATTCGCCTGTGCTGAATCCAGGTGTGCAAGTTTGTAATACAGCCGGTTCCTTTGCGCTAACTCTTTCCTTTTCAGAAACATTGGGCACGCCATGTTGCGCCGTGAAACGAATTGATGAGCTTCATCAATGAAAGCTGTTTTCTTCTCTCTGATGCTTCATAACTAATTTGTAGTTTGTTGTTCAGGTGAATGGCTCGACGTTCTTCCCTTCCTGGGCGCAGCGCTTCTGAGATACGCGCTTTGTACGATATCGCCATCATGAGTGGCATTTCGATCACCCTTCTCGGCATTGTCGTCACGATGTTTTTGGCGTTTGCTGAGGCTTCATCGAGACCCTACGGCCATTGGATTTCTGGACAAGTCTTCTTTTGATCTTCCGAGCTGCCGATTTGTGATCGCAGAGCCTCGGTTGTCTAGAGAGTTTAATTCAACATTCAATTATTTTTGATAGGCTTTTCAAAAATATTGATATCAACTATACATAATTTGGTCGACTATGGCGAAGCCTTGTAACTGCTAAAAATGTAAAAGTTTTAAATTGATGAGTGTTGTTTTGCTGTGATTGATTTGGGTAAAGGTTGATGCTTAATCCTGCACGTAAATGATTTAGTGTGCCTTTACTGGTTGCTTTGCTCGTCGAGCTCAGCCTCTCTTGCTCCTAGGACAAGCGCGGCTAGGAATGGAGCGATGGCAAGCGCTGTGAGGATTTCCATTGGAATTTAAGAAGTATGAATATTCTGCAGGCAATTTCCACTGGCTGTGTGTTCGCGGTTACACAGTCTCTGTGTTGAGTATAAATACTGACCGCTGCTGAATGTCTTGGCCCCCTTAGTTCGGGTCTAGTTCCTGAGCTGCGTGTGCCAGCGCTTCTCTTCTGCTTCCTGTGAGTTCATGAATGCGGAATTGCTTCAGGCGGGCTTTGACCTTTGCATTGGCACCTGCAATTAACACTTGGCGTTCGTGGTGCTCCGCTTCCTCCACCATCCTTTCAATGGCCAAGGTGGCCGTGATTCCAAGGTGCGGAACATCTGTGACGTCCAGCAAAAGGATTTTGTACTGCCGGATTTGGGTCATGCGTTCGCTAATTCCTTTCGCGGCTCCAAAGCTCAGTGGTCCTTGTAAGCGAAACAGCATGAGTGCGTCACCGCAGCGATTGAGGAGATGCTGTTCTTCTTGGTCGAGCTGAGAGCTGTCCTCTGAATTCATGCTTTCAAGTTGATGCGTTGTTATCGATTCAATGGTTAGAAGGTTGGCTACGAACATTCCAACAAGGACCGCTCCAATCAGATCCCAGAACACGGTCATCAGCAAAACGCCCCACATCACGAGTGCTGTTTTGATGGAGAGACGGTGGGCCCTTAATAGGAATCCCCAGTCAATAATGTCTAGGCCTACTTTGATGAGGATTCCTGCCAATAATGCTTCTGGAATGCTCTCGGCTAACGGGCCTGCACCCAGTAGAAGCACAAGTAGAAACATCGAATGCGCCATCCCTGAGATAGGCGTTCGACCCCCTGATTTGATATTAATGACCGTTCGCATCGTTGCTCCGGCACCAGGTAGACCGTTGAACAGTCCAGCAACGCTATTGGCAATGCCTTGACCTATCAACTCCCGGTTGGAGTGGTGACGACTTTGGCTGATGTTATCGGCCACAAGTGATGTCAGAAGGGAGTCAATGGCACCGAGAACTGCCAGCACAAGTCCTGCGCGTAATAAGACGGGTAAGTGATCTTTTAGGTTAGGCAGGCTGAAATTCAATCCACCTTCTGGGATGGTTCCGATTCTGGGGATTCCGTCTTGAAAGAGCAGCATGGACAGAGGCGTGATCACCACCAATGCAATCAATGGTGAGGGAACCCAGGTGCTGAGCCTTTTTGGGGTTAAAAAAACCACTGCCAGTGTCAACACCCCAACGAGGAATGCAGCCGTGTTAGGAGTGAATTGGCCAAAGACTGTCCCGAGTGATGCAATGACTCCGCCCTGACTTTTGATTCCTAATAAGGGTCCGATTTGTAGGCATAAAATGATGACCCCAATGCCAGACATAAAGCCAGACACCACAGAATAAGGAACCAGGGTGATATAGCGACCAAGGCGCAAAACCCCCATCAGAATCTGAATGAGCCCGCCGATTAAGACGGCTCCCATCACGAGCGGGAGTAGCTCATTGCTTCCAAGCTCCCGAGAGATTCCGACGGCTGCGAGTGTTCCAATCACACCGGCAACGGTGACGCTCATCGGTCCTGTTGGACCTGAAACTTGTGCAGGGGTACCGCCAAAGAGAGCGGCCAAGAAGCCCGTAATGATGGCCCCATACAACCCGTAAATAGCCCCGCCAGGCCCGAGCGCTGCGTTTCCAAATGCAAGGGCTAGGGGAAGGGCCACGACGGCTGCGGTGAGCCCCCCCAGTAAGTCGCCTCTCCAGTGCCTCCAACTGAAGCCGTGAACTAAGGCCAGTTTTGGACGCGCCATGGATTACGGACGGGCTGGCATGGATGACCACACCTTGAGTTGCTCCAGGGTTTGAACGCCTTCTCGGCGTTCGCCGTTTTCAAGAATCCAGGTGGGATAGGCACGAATCTCTGCTGTTCGACAGGCTGCCGCCTGAATCGGAAGTTCCTGGGGTTTCGCGCATTCCACATAGGGAAGTTTGACGGCTGCATCGCCGAACATCTGGTTTTGGGTGATGCAGGCAGGACAGCGCCAGGAGCCGTAGTACAACGCCTTACTTTCTTTGAGATGCTCTGCGAGCTCTGATGGATTGGGAGCCGCTGCCACTGGAACTGGCAGAACGAGCGCTGCCAGTGCTGCCATCACTGGCCAAAGCTTGTTGATTTCAACCATGGTCCAAATCTAAGAAAGGTCTGCCGTTCGGGCATCCCGCCATTGCTCCGGTCCGCATCCACGGACGAAACTGGCGATTGGATCTGATGCGCAGCCCCAAGGGTTGATGAATTCCATGGCCGGCAGTGGCTACCGCGATTACTTCAAAGTGCTGGGTGTGGAACGCAGTGCCGACGCCGATACGGTGAAGCGTGCTTTTCGCAAGTTGGCTCGTCAACATCACCCCGATGTGAATCCGGATGATCAGGACGCTGAAGCGCGCTTTAAAGAAGTGAGCGAGGCCTATGAGGTGCTTTCTGATCCTGAGAAGCGTCGTCGCTACGAACAATTTGGCCAATATTGGAACCAGGCAGGCATGCCTGGTGGTGGCTCAGGCCCCGCCGGAGTTGACGTTGACTTTGGACGCTACGGCAACTTTGACGACTTCATTAATGACCTCCTGGGCCGCTTCGGTGGTGGGGCTGGAGCTGGCTCTGGTCCGGCTGGTTATGGAGGCGGTTTCCCTGGGGGTGGTTTCCCTGGCGGCGGTTTCCCCCGCGGTGGATCGAGGGCCGCTCTCAACCTTGATGCGGAAGCAACGGTCAAGGTGACTTTTTCGGAGGCGTTTCGAGGGGGGGAGCGCACCTTGTCTGTGAACGATGAACGGGTTCAGGTGCGGATCCCAGCTGGGGTGAAAAGTGGTTCGAAGCTTCGGCTTAAGGGCAAGGGAAATGTTCAACCGGGCACGGGGCGTCGAGGGGATCTCTATTTGGTGATTGAGGTTCAACCCCATTCGATCTGGACGCTGGATGGCGATCAGTTGCGCGCTGAATTGCCCGTTGCTTTCGATGAACTCGCCCTTGGTGGAACGGTCAAGGTCATGACCCCCGATGGCGAGGCAGACGTCACCATTCCCCCTGGCACGGCGCCTGGAAAAAGCCTTCGTTTGCGCGGAAAAGGCTGGCCAGGGAAGTCTGGTCGTGGAGATCTGTTGCTCACCCTTTCCCTTCAGTGGCCTAAGCAGTGGACAGACGAACAGCGTCAGCTTCTGGAACAGTTTCAGAGCAGCCGAGACGGAAACCTCCGGCAACAGTGGATTCAGAACGCCAGCCTTTAAGGCGGGATTTACGATTTCCCCATCTGTCGTCCGACCTTATTAATGGAGATCACCTATCGCCCGCGCCGTTTGCGTCGCTCTCCGGCCCTACGGGCCATGGTGCGCGAAAACCAGTTGCTTCCAGCTGATTTTATCTATCCGCTGTTTGTGCATGAAGGGGCGGAAGTTGAGCCGATCGGTGCGATGCCAGGTGCCTATCGCTGGAGTCTCGATCGTTTGAGTGCTGAGGTTCAGCGAGCCTGGGATCTGGGGATTCGTTGTGTGGTTCTCTTCCCGAAGGTGGCGGAAGGCCTGAAAAGTGAAGACGGTTCAGAAAGTTTCAATGCCAACGGTTTGATCCCCAGGGCGATTCGTCAGCTCAAGAGGGATGTCCCCGATATGGCGATCATGACCGACGTGGCCCTCGATCCTTACTCCTGTGATGGCCACGACGGGATTGTGAGCCCAGAAGGCATCGTGCTGAACGATGAAACCATTGACCAGCTGTGCAAACAAGCGGTCATGCAGGCGGAGGCCGGGGCCGACCTGATTGGACCCAGCGACATGATGGATGGGCGCGTTGGCGCCATTCGTGAAGCCCTTGATGACGCCGGTTTCGAGCACGTCGGCATCATCAGCTACACCGCGAAGTATTCGTCCGCCTATTACGGCCCCTTCCGTGAGGCGCTGGATTCGGCTCCTCGCGCGACCACTGAAAAGGTGATCCCTAAAAACAAAGACACCTATCAGATGGATCCGGCCAATGCGCGCGAGGCCATCACGGAGGCTCAGCTTGATGAACAAGAAGGTGCCGACATCATGATGGTGAAGCCAGGCTTGGCGTATCTAGACATCATCTGCCGTCTTCGGGATGAGTCCGAGCTTCCAATCGCGGCTTACAACGTCAGTGGCGAATACTCGATGGTGAAGGCGGCCGCCGAGCGTGGCTGGATTGATGAACGTGCTGTGGTTCTGGAGACCTTGCTGAGCTTCAAGCGAGCAGGTGCCGATTTAATCCTCACCTATCACTCCTGTGATGCTGCCGAGTGGCTTCGGACGCGCTGAAGATGGCGAAGCCGTAGACGGTCTCGGTCATGGAGTCCCTCACGGATGGAGTCCCTCACAGATGGCGTCCCTCACAGATGGCGATTGACAGACCAGAATGACCGTCTTCTTTCACTGCACCTATGCCAGCGGTAAAGCGCCTCGGCCACGTTGCTATCCGTGTGCAGGATCTGTCACGTGCGATCGCTTTTTACAGTGATCTCGGCATGCGCTTGGTTTGGAAGGCGGATGACTGGTGTTATCTCGAGGCGGGAGACAGTCGAGATGGGTTAGCCCTCCTTGGACCCAGCTACAAAGCTGCAGGGCCGCATTTTGCCTTTCACTTTCGCGATCGGGCCGAGGTTGATGTGGTCCACGACCACTTAAAAGCGTCTGGGGTCAGCGTTGGCGCTGTGCATGACCACAGAGATGGAACGGCTTCGTTTTACTTCCGGGATCCAGATGGGAACTGGCTCGAGATGCTGTACGAACCTCCCGGTGGCATCCCCTCCAACCAGGTGGAGGCATCGGCGGGTCTTTCTTGATGACATCTGAACCCCGCACCACATCGCTGCCTCCTCCGGTCTCGATCTTGGAAGAGACACTGGAGTTGTTGGAGTGGCCCAGGTTGTGCCAGCACTTTTCAACGTTTGCCAACACTCCACAAGGGCGCCAACACTGCTTGAAGGGTCAGCTTCCCGCTGACCTGGAAACCACGCTGGCCTATCAAGCCAGAAGTATCGAGCTCGCCAGCCTGGACGGGCTCCTCGATGGCGGATTGAGTTTTCAAGGGGTTTATGACCTCGAGATGGTCTTGCTTCGCTGCTGCAAAGGCGGAACAGCGTCAGGCGAGGAGTTGTTATCTGTGGCTCACACCCTTGCAGCCGCCCGACGTCTTCGCCGTCAGATCGATGATCCTGACTTAAGGCCTGACTGTTCGGCTCTGCTGGAAAACGTGGCGACGCTTCCGGAGCTTGAGCAGCGGTTGAAATTTGCCTTGGAAGAGGGTGGGCGCGTTGCGAATCGAGCGAGTGAATCGTTGGAAGAGTTGCGCCTCCAATGGCAGGTCGCTCGGCAGGAGCGGCGTGATCGTTTGCAGGCGGTTCTGCGGCGCTGGACATCCCTGTTGCAAGACACCGTCATTGCGGAACGCCATGGTCGACCGGTGTTGGCGGTGAAGGCTGGTGCCGCCTCCCAATGTCCAGGAATGGTTCACGACAGCTCTTCGTCTGGAAACACTGTTTTCGTTGAACCGAAGACGGTGATCGGTCTTGGCAATCGTCTTGCCGCTCTCGATGGTCGGATCAGAGAAGAGGAGCGTCGGGTCTTGGCGGAGCTCAGTGCTGCCGTTGCCGAGCAAAACGATGCGATCGCTCGTTTGATGGCCGTGTTGTTGAAGCTCGATCTGGCCTTGGCGAGAGGGCGGTATGGACAGTGGCTTGGTGCCGTCCCACCCCGGCTTGAAGCTCAACCTGATGCCCCCTTTCAAATTCTCGAGCTCCGCCACCCACTGCTGGTTTGGCAGCAGCGCAAAGAGGGGGGTGCCCCTGTGGTGCCCGTGAGCGTTGAGGTGTCGGAGCAGTTGCGTGTTGTGGCGATCACGGGACCCAACACCGGTGGCAAAACAGTGACCTTGAAGAGCATTGGCTTGGCGGCCTTGATGGCCAGAGCCGGTATGTGGATTCCCTGCAAAGGAAGTCCCTCGCTGCCTTGGTGTGCACAGGTTCTTGCCGACATCGGCGACGAGCAGTCGCTTCAGCAAAGTTTGTCCACGTTTAGCGGTCATGTGAAAAGAATCGGCAGCATCCTTCAAGCCATCGCCTCTGGACCCTCTCCCGCATTGGTGCTGCTGGATGAGGTGGGAGCCGGCACGGATCCGAGTGAAGGCACGGCCCTGGCGATTGCGTTGCTGCGCAATTTGGCCAATTGCGCCCGGCTCACCATCGCGACAACTCACTTTGGCGAGCTCAAAGCTCTCAAATACAGCGATTCACGCTTTGAAAATGCCTCCGTGGCCTTTGATAGCGATACCCTTTCGCCGACATACCAGCTGCTTTGGGGGATTCCAGGACGCAGCAATGCCTTAGCGATCGCGACGCGTCTCGGGTTTGACAGCGATGTGATTGAACAAGCCAGGCAATTGCTGAAGCCCAGTGGCGATGGTGATGTCAACGCTGTGATTCGCGGCCTAGAAGAGCAGCGGCAACGCCAACAGGCCGCGGCTGAAGATGCGGCGGCACTTTTGGCTCGCACCGAATTGCTGCATGAGGAGCTCCTTCAGCGTTGGGAGCAGCAACGCAAAAACTCAGCTCAGCAGCAGGAGTTGGGACGTCAGCGTTTGGAGAGCTCCATTCGCGATGGTCAAAAAGAGGTGCGTCATCTGATTCGTCGGCTGCGGGATCAGAAAGCGGATGGTGAAACCGCTCGCCGCGCCGGTCAGCGGCTGCGCAAGCTTGAATCCAATCATCGCTCCGTTCCAGAGCGTCGCCATCATCCTGAATGGCGCCCGTCTGTGGGCGAGCGCATTCGCCTGCTTGCCCTCGATAAAGCGGCTGAGGTGCTTGAGGTGTCAGACGATGGTCAGCAGCTGAGTGTGCGCTGTGGTGTGATGCGCAGCATGGTGGATCTTCAAGCGGTGGAAAGCTTGGATGGCCGCCGAGCTGCACCCCCTGAGAAACCAGTGGTTCAGGTGAAAGCGCGGCGAGGAGTCGGCGGCTCTCAGGTGCGTACCTCGCGGAACACCGTGGATGTTCGCGGCCAGAGAGTGCATGAAGCGGAAGCTGCTGTGGAAGAGCTCCTCCGTGGGGCGAATGGCCCGGTTTGGGTGATCCACGGGATCGGGACTGGTCGCCTCAAACGCGGTTTGCGTCAGTGGCTTGATTCGCTCCCGTATGTGGAACGGGTTGGTGATGCCGATCAGGGAGATGGTGGTCCAGGTTGCAGCGTTGTTTGGGTGCGCTGATCGCTGAGCTCAGCTCAGCGGGGGGAGTTGAGGCTCATCGGTATCGGCTGGTGGTGGGGTTGGGAGAGCGATGGCGTCCCCAGCCTCATCAAATAACCGCCAGCCATCCGGATCGGCTTCTAAGTGAATGGACCCTCCAATCGAAACGTTCAGGCTTGGATCGGCTCTGACTTGCACCAAGTGGTCGCCATCCAGCAACCGGCAGGTGAGCAGTTGTTCGTTCCCTAAAACCTCACTGTGACTCACCTCAGCTGGCAGGTTTCGGTTGGTGGCTGGTGCGACATGGAGTTGTTCTGGACGAATTCCTCCGCTCAATTGTTGGCCTTCGAGGGTCTGAAGCAGGGTCCTGATCGGTCCCTCCACGTTGAGGCGCCTGTCCTCGAGCATCAGTGTGCCGCCAGAGCCAACATGCACGGGAAGCACGTTCATCGGCGGGCTGCCGATGAACTGGGCGACAAACAAGTTGGAAGGCCAGCGGTACAGCTCCATCGGAGTGCCTAATTGCTGCAGATGTCCTTGGTTGAGCACGGCGATGCGGTGGCCCATCGTCATCGCTTCCACCTGGTCATGGGTGACGTAAATGGTGGTGGTCCCGAGTTGGCGCTGGAGGTCAACGATCCGCGCGCGCGTGCTCCCGCGCAATTTGGCGTCGAGATTGCTCAGTGGTTCATCCATCAGGAAGACCTCTGGTTTGCGGGCCATGGCCCTGCCTAGGGCCACCCGTTGTTTTTGTCCGCCAGACAGTTCTTTCGGTCGACGATCGAGGAGCTGATCCAATTCCAGAGATTGCGCCACATCCTGGATGCGCTTCTCGAGCTGTTGCTCTCGATGCGAAGGGACTCGTAGCGCAGAAGGGAGACGGCGTGTGTTGCGGTGAAGTTGGTCCTGGAGCTGTTGCCAGCTCGTGCGCTGTTGGCTTCTCCTCAGGCCGAAGGCCAAGTTGTCGCGGACGCTCAGATGGGGGTAAAGCGCATAGCTTTGGAACACCATCGCCACATTGCGCTTGGCTGGCCTCAGGCCAGACACGGGTTGGTCCCCCACCAGGATCTCGCCTGAGCTCGGGGATTCCAGTCCTGCCATGAGTCGCAAAAGCGTGCTTTTGCCACAACCTGAGGGACCAACGAGCACTAGAAATTCGCCGTCAGCGATGTTGAGGGAGAGATCGCGAATCACCTCAACAGGCTTGCCCCCCCCGCGGGCCGGATAGTTCTTGCTGAGTGCTTCAAAGCGAACCCCGGCCAAGCTCTTGTCCTCGTACTCTTCGATCCTAGGGTTGGGAATTGGCCCCAACTGAGGCTTGCTGTGCAGTTCATCGACCAAGCGCGCATTTCCGTGCGGGGTGGCCGTGGTGGCGATGGCATCGTGGCCTTCCGTCGAGAAAAATATGTTCCAGCGGGAGGCCCCTCCGGTGGTGATGGAGGCCAGGGCTCGGATGTGGTGTTGGAGGCCGATTCCAACCTGCAAACCCTTTTGGATTTCAAATACAAGCGATTGTTCGCTGGGATCGATGGGCGACGGGGAGGCCCCAATCGCTGCACTGGAGCTTCAGGTCCTCCCTTGGTGATCAAAGTGCCCTGTGGCACCGAAGTTCGTCATCTCAGTACGGGCATCGTGCTTGGGGATCTCACCACCCATGGAGAACGTCTCACCGTGGCGTTTGGTGGGCGGGGAGGACTGGGCAATGCCCATTACCTCAGCAATCGCAACCGTGCTCCAGAAAAATGTACGGAGGGTCGCGACGGCGAAGAATGGCCTTTGCAGCTGGAGCTCAAGCTGCTTGCAGAGGTGGGGATTATTGGGCTCCCGAATGCGGGGAAAAGCACCTTGATCAGTGTTCTATCTGCCGCGCGACCAAAAATTGCCGACTACCCGTTCACAACGTTGATCCCGAATCTTGGGGTCGTGCGCCGCCCGACAGGCGACGGCACCGTGTTTGCGGATATTCCGGGTTTGATCGCTGGTGCTGCGCAGGGCGCGGGGTTGGGCCACGATTTTCTTCGTCATATCGAGCGCACCAGGCTGCTCATTCACCTGGTGGATGGCGGCGCCGAGGATCCTTTGTTGGATCTACGCGTTGTTGAAAAGGAGCTAGAGGCCTATGGGCATGGGTTGGTTGAGCGCCCCAGAATCCTGGTCATTAATAAGCAGGAACTGATTCAGGAAGAAGATCTAGATGCGATTGTTTCCGCTCTCACGGATGCCAGCGGGAGCACACCGCTGCTGATTTCGGCGGCGATGAGTCGCGGACTGAATCAGCTGTTGGATCGTGTCTGGAGCGAATTGGGGATCTAGGGCTGGCGGCTGGATCGAAAGGCATAAAAAAACCTGCCCTGGGGGGCAGGTTCATGACCAATGAACGCAGGTTCGACTCAGTCGTCGTAGACGCGGCATTCCTCGGCATCTGGGTTTGCATCGCAATAAAGCTCAAGTGAGGTGGGATCGTGCTTGTCCTCAGGGTTGTGCTCTTTGTATTCCTCAAGAGATTGCAGCTCGGTCGTCAGGTGACGCACCTTTGCTTCATCGCCTGAAGCACGAGCGGCTTCAATTTCTGTTTGATCTTTCTTGATGTGCTCGTCGATGGATTTCATGGAATCGGCTGCTCGTGAAGCCAGTTGCAATACAAATATTTTACGACCGGTTTCCTCTAAATCCACCAGTGCTGTAGGCGAAATGGTATCCGTAACAACACGTTTGTCCTCCCTCAAATGGAGGAAGGACTTGTTGGTGCGGGCGCTTATGGCTCGAGTTCACTGAGCTCCAGCCAGCGCTCCTCACTGGCATGAAGCGAGTCCAACAACGTGGCCAGCTCCAAGCTCAAAGAGCTGAGATCGCCCCTGCCGCTAGCAATGGTCTCCTCCAGCTCCTGTTTTCTGTTCTCCAGGGCGGGAAGGTCGCTGTCCAGGCGCTCCAACTCCTTCGATTCTTTAAAGCTGCGCCGTTTCGGCTTGTTGTCTTGATGAGAGACCCGTTTAGAGGTTGATTTTGCTGCGCGTTGCGCTGTTTCCTGTGCTGCCAAAGCTTCGCTTTGCGCTTTCTCCAGATCACGGCGGTGATCAAGAAATTCGCTGTAGTTCCCTTCAAAACGCTGCAAGCGCCCGTTTTCAAAACAGAAAAGACGGTCGACGGTGCGGTCCAGAAAGTAGCGATCGTGTGAAACGACGACGACACAGCCACGGAAGTCTTCGAGGAGGTCTTCGAGCACGCTCAGGGTCTGGACATCCAAGTCGTTGGTTGGCTCGTCGAGCAGCAACACATTGGGTGCCTGAATCAACATCCGGCAAAGACTTAAGCGCCGTCGTTCTCCACCAGAGAGTTTGCTGAGGGGACTGTGTTGTTGGGCTGGTGGAAAGAGGAACCGTTCCAAGAGCTGGGAGGCACTGAGCTGTTCATGGCCAAGGTCGATTGTTGAGGCTGCTTCTTCAACAAAGTCGATCACCTTGCGCTCCAAGCCTTTCCCATCGCTCAAGACATCGGTGTGTTGGTCGAGATAGCCAAGATGAACGGTCTCTCCAATCTGAAGGGACCCGCAGGTCGGCTGACGCCGTCCTGCGATGAGGTCCAGCAGGGTTGATTTGCCACTGCCGTTGGGACCAATGATTCCGACACGATCTTCTGGGCTGAAGCTGTAACTGAAGTCTGAGAGCAAAAACGGCCCGTCTTTGCTGCCATCCGCCGAGACGGAAAGCTGGTCCGCCTCGATCGCGACTTTTCCGATCCGACGACTCACGCTGGCCATTTCCAGCTGAGCGCGGCTCTGTTTCGTCGGCGACGTCTGCATTTCGTCGATCCGCTGCAGCCGCGCTTTTTGTTTGGTGCTACGGGCCTTGGGTCCCTGTCGTAACCAAGCCAATTCGCGTCGGAGCACGCTTTTAAATTTCGCAGCAGCAGCGGCATCGGCCTGATTTTGCTCGGCTTTTCGCTGTAAGTAAGCGCTGTAATTGCCGTCAATACTTCGCGCTTCCCCCAGCTCCACCTCCACGATCCTGCGGGTCACTCGATCCAGCACATAGCGGTCGTGCGTGACGAGGACGACCGCTCCTGGGTAGCGATCTAGCCAGCTTTGCAACCACTCCACCGCTGCGGCATCGAGGTGGTTGGTCGGCTCATCGAGAAGCAGGACATCAGGACAAGCCACAAGGGCCGATGCCAGTCCAACGCGTTTGCGATAACCACCGGAAAGAGCCTCCACAGGGCTGTGTAGATCTGCGATCCCAAGCCGTTGCAGCACTTCCTGGCACTGTTGTTCGAGGCTCCACGCCTCGGATTCGTCCATCCTTTGACTCAGGCCCCCCAGCTCGGCTAGGAGCTCGGAGTTGTCTGGATTGTCGGCAACGGCTTCGCTGAGTTCGCTGAAACGCAGCAGCAAGTCTCGTTTCTCTCCGCACCCTGCCAACACCTGTTCCAGAACGGTGAGGCCTGGGTCCACGGTGCTCTCTTGGCCCACGAGCTCAACTCTCAACCGCGACGAGCAGCGTCGTTCCCCTCCCCCAAGCGGTTCCTCTCCGGCCAGCACTTTCAGCAAGGTCGACTTCCCTGATCCATTGGGGCCAATCAGTCCCAGGCGATCACCCTCTCGAATGTGCAGGGTTAGGTCAGCAAACAGCGTGCGGATGCCGAAGTCTTTGGATGCATCGATCAGACTGATCAGGCTCACGTGCTCTCGGCCCTACGCAGATCTTCCAGATAAGCAAATACGCTCTTATCGCCTACATCTGCGGCGGCTTCCATTCCAAATTTGCGCAAGGCAAGAAGCACCAGAAGAGCGGAGGAAATCGCCATCATGCTGATGGCTGTTGCCCCTGCAATCAGGCCACTCAAGTGACCGAGCAGGGCAACGGGCAGAAGCAGGGTGAGTCCGATGGCTTCTGGCCGTCTGAAGCAAAAGAACTCCTTGAAGCCGATGCCGGCCAGGGCTGCAAACAGGGGGCCAATCGCCAGGGTCCAAAGACGCTGGCTTTCGAGTGCGTTGAAAATGTCCGATGGACCGGCCTGGATGGCTAAGACCAGCCAGCCGATGCATCCAGCCGCCCAAAACAATTGAAGGGCTTGGTGGAGAGGGCGCAAATAGATGTGAATCCAGCGCAAGGCCAGGCCAAGTGATACGGCAAGGGGCAACAGCCATAGGGGCGCCAGCTGCGGCCCTACGAGGATCCATTGTCCGAGGCCTGCACTGAAGCTCAATCCACACACCAGCAAGCAGATTCGGTAAAGCTGAACCTCTCGCTGATCCTGAAGGGTGATGCAATAGGGGCCATACATTCCCTCAAAGCTTGGTTCCGATTGTTCTGCTCTTGTCTTGCTGTTGGTTGTCATTCCGGTTGTGCCACTCCCGCCCCAATCAGTCTGCTCAGCTCAGGGCTATTTGGAACAATTCCGCTGGGGTTTAAGGGAAACAGTGCTCCGAAATAATCCTGCTTCCACCCTTGGCTGTCGCAACTCTCACTGACCCCAGGAAGTGCAAAAAAGCGTTGACGCCAACTCCAAAGTGCTGGAAACATCCACAGCGGCTTGGCGCTACAACCAAACAGGGGCGCGTAGACCATTTCCCAACGGATCAACGTGGGAAAAAGACGCACATCTGCCAGCGTGATTTGCTCGCCGCAGAGCCATGGCCCTTGGGTTTGCAAGCTCTTCTCCACTTGGTCCAAAGCTGAGAACAGGGCTTGGCTGGCATGGTCAAAGGCGCCTTGGTTTCGTGCAAATCCACAGCGATAGACGCCGTCGTTGATCGAGGGTTGGATCAATTCCTGCCATGACGCAATCGCAGGTTTCAATTCGCTGGGGGCGAGATCGCGTGCCGTTGCCTCTGCTGGCCACGAACACAGTGCAGCGCTCAAGGGGGTGCTGTCATTCCCCAGCAATCGGGGCTGATCGGATGGGCTTGCACCTGGATCCACCAAGACTGGCACCGTGGCTCGGTAGCTGGGAGGTGCTCCGCACAGCTTGTAAAGATCAAGAAGGCTGTCGCAGCCGAGCCAGGTTGGCTCCAGTCGCCAACGTCCTTCGTCGTGATTGGCATCGGCTTTCAACAGGTTGATGCTTGCGCTGAGTCCTCTCAGTTGAAAAACCAGCCAGACACGATGGGCCCATGGGCAACTTCGGCCAACGATCAGGTGGGGTTTTGTCTTGCTGTTTCTCGTCTCAAGCTCCTGCTCCTCTAAGACGAGGGTTTGCATCGGTGTGCTGTCAGGGCGCCGATAGTGTCCACCTTGATCGGCAGGGCCTAGTCCTCCCATCAAGCGAAGCCATTGCCATCGCCATCCTTGGCGAGCGCCGCGCACAATCAGTGGATGGATCGCCATCTTTGTTCCATTTGCACGTATCTTCCATCAGATTGTTGATGGCTGCTGAGAGTTGATGCCAAGCCCTCGTGTGCTTGTCGTGGCTGGAACCCATGGGAATGAAATCAATGCTCCCTGGCTGCTGGAACAGTGGCAGCAGCAGCCCCAGTTCATTCAGACCCATGGATGCGAGGTGCTCCCGGTGATTGGCAATCCCGATGCTTATGCAAAGGGTTGTCGTTACCTCGATCGTGATCTCAATCGCTCCTTCCAGCCTGATCTTCTTCGGCAGGCTGGCTCAGAGAGGAATCCACCGTCCCAGGTGGATCGCGAAGTTCAGCGTGCCTTTGACCTGGTGAGCCGTTACGGCCTCGAAGGCATCGAGGCCTGTGGTTTGGTGATTGATCTTCACAGCACCACCTCTGCGATGGGAAGCTCTCTGGTGGTCTATGGGCGTCGACCTGCCGATTTGGCGTTGGCCGCCCTTGTTCAAGGGCGGTTGGGCTTACCGGTGTATCTCCATGAAGCAGACCAGGCTCAGCAGGGATTTCTGGTGGAGAGCTGGCCCTGTGGCCTGGTGATTGAAGTGGGGCCCGTCCCCCAGATGGTGCGTCATCACAAAATCTTGACGCAAACGCGCCTGGCTCTCGAGGCCGTTTTTGAGGCTTGCTCTGATGCGCTGGCCGGACGAGCCCGCTATCCCAAGCAATTGGTGGTGCATCGCCATCTGGGGAGTCTTGATCTCCCACGCTCCCCATCCGGTTCCCCAGACGCCTTCCTCCACCCTCAGCGACAAGGTTCGGACTGGCAGCCCATGCGTGGCGGCGATCCGCTCTTTCAGAAGGCTGATGGCAGCTGTGTTCCCTATGAGGGAGCTGATGGACTGGTTCCACTCTTTATTAATGAGGCGGCCTATGCCGAGAAGGCCATTGCCTTGAGCCTCACCCACAGAGAGTGCTGGCCTCTGTCTTTTAAATGGACAGAGGCCTTTCAAGCGCAGCTATCAGCGGGGTGATCCGTTGTAGAGAACTTCGTTCACGCTGCGCCCATCTGGAGCAATCTGGATCTCCGTTTCCGTGGTGGGCGAACTGCCGTTTTCAGGCCAGCCTGGGACGCCTCCTAGAAATTGAAAGGTGTATCCGTTGGCGTCCTGATTGACCAGGCAATCTCCTCCTCCTGTGCTGGTTTGAAACATGCAGGGCTGAGGGCGATAAACGGTGAGACCACCATTTTCGGCAACGGCGGTGTTGCGGGCCAAGTTGATCGCTCTCACTTGCGACGCTGGAATGGGGTCATTAGCAAGCCCGGGGGTTGCGCCCATCACGCTTGCACCGGTGATGACGGCCATGGCCGAGAGGGTACGGAGATTCATGCAGAACCAGATAGTGCACCTACATCGGAATCATGGTGCCCCGATCTGTCAACTGGATCGTGCCCTTACCGGACCGTTCCGTTGTACGTGACCTCCAGGATGCGGTCACCGTCTCTGGAGACCAGCACCGATGTCTCGATGGTTGGGTTGGGAGGGGTTTGCTGCTGCCAACCAGGCAGCCCACCTTGGAATCGGAACAGAAACCCTCCGTCGCTGATGGATTCGAGACAGGACCCTGCGCCAGTTTCGTACATGCAGCTTGCTGCCCTGTATTGGCTTAAGCCCCCATTCAGCGACTCAGCACGCATGCGCGCGAGATTGGCTGCCTTCGGTTGGGCCAGTGGTAAGGGCCTTGTGGCCTGAGCTGTTGCAGCATTGGAAGCCAATAGCCAAAGGCCGCTGATCAGCACCAAGCCTGTTTTGAACTGATTCATGCCGCAATTTTGGCGCGATGAATCGCTTGTTCAATGCTTCAAGCGAGCTGCAGGTGTAAACGGTTGTGACTGGCGTCTCAGGGACAGCTCTACCCACAGGCCCAGGTGTTCTGTTCCTGGGTGCAGGGAAGATCACTGCGTGTGCCATCAGCCCAGTAGATCCTCAACCGGTCATCAGCCGTTCCTGTCCTCAAGGTGATGGAACTGACGGGGCCTGCAGGAACCTTATTGCTGTTGTCTGAAGGCGCTGGAAGCTGTTCTGCAAGTTGGCGTTCCAGCTGCTCCAGGCGCTTTTCCAAGCGATTGATCGCTTCGCCCTGTGATGTGTTGACAGGAACTGATTTGGATCCGCAAGCGCTGAGAACGACGGCAGCTGAACTGGCTAACGCAACAGTGATGACCCCACTTCGGAAGCGGAATGCCCTTGAGCTGATTGTCATGGTTCCTGTTGCGACGAATCCAGTGTGGATGGCTAGAAGGCGTTGCCTAGGCGCTCGCTCCAGTACACAACAGCTCCTTGTGCTTCAAGCTCATTCCGCCTGTGGCGTGCCATGGCAACGGGAACCGTTTCTTCCGTGCGTTGACCAGCGTGAAGCCATCGGATCAAAACCATGAGCCTCTCGTTACGGGGTTCATCCAAATCTTAAGCCTTCCTGAAGCTGCCCTTCTCGAGGGGCGAAAAAAGATTCGGGCACTTAAAAGACGATCACAAACCGCAAACTTGCTTTACAATTGCTTCGGCAGGGCGTCCTGCCCTTCCGTAACCGTCTCCTTGCGAGACCTTCTTTTCCGTTCTCATGACTACCACCATCCAGCAGCGCTCCGGCGCTAACGGCTGGCAGC
>NZ_UCNZ01000012.1:0-4810 GCF_900474245.1 Synechococcus sp. UW179B | reverse complement strand
CAGTTTATTGAGGATGCTGTCTCTCGTTATGTTGATGATCTGAAAGGAAGAAGATATCGGGCGTTGTGACTTCCTATGCGCTGGATCTGAAAGATATTATATGCTTCTTTTGCCTGGGTTTAGGAGTAATGCTATTTTTTGGAATTATCTAATTGGATGCTTTGAGTCACTCTATGATTTTAGTGGTCTACGAAGTGTGTTAGACTGAGAAAATGTATTAAATTGTGATGTGACGGATAGTCAGTTCGGGCAGTCAGAATGGATTTTTCAATTTTTGGCAGCTTGCGGTATCAGTGAGGGCGTGGTTTTCGAGGCAGGGGCTTCGAGTCCTCATTCGATCAATAATTCAAGTATTTTCAGGAGAAATGGATTTCGAGCCTTGTTGTGTGAGGCTGACGAAAAGACATACGAAGAGTGGAAAGGTGTGGATAGAAGTTGCTTGACTATTGTGAATAAGCGAATTGACTACGGACGGAGAGGCTTGGAGAGGTTGTTGGATGAGCTACAAGCTCCCTTCTCTATGGAGGTTTTGTTTTTTGACATCGATGGTGGTGAGTATCAGCTATTGGAGGGGCTTGATTCGTACAGGCCAAAGTTAATATGCGTGGAATACGACAATTCTTATCCTCTGAGCATTGATTATGTCCCTTCGCGAACACGACACGGCTTTCAGCAGGCTAGTTCGCTCGCGATGTTTAAATTGATGCGCTCAAAAGGATATAAATATTTGAAAAGCTTTTTCCACGACCATGTATTTATTGCCGATGAATTTGTTGAGCAGCATTCCGACAGCATTGAACGCTCAAATATAAAGTATGGTGATAACTTGTTTTTTGACGAAGCTCCCAAGCATTTGTATCATTTGAATGCTGTCTGTGCTAACCAAGCCGAAGGTTCTGGTGCTGCTGGTATTGATTTTTATGACTGGAAGCTGAGGAATTTGATTTCTAGTGAGTACTTGGTAGATGCGAAGAATTTTTACTGCCATCTGTGTGCCTCGTTTTATGCCTTAATTCCGCTGGTCCGCTCCCGTGGTGATACCTATTTTTCTCAGTATGTAACTGCATTAGAAAGTTTTCGCTCCTCATATCTATGGCTGGTTAGGTGCTGAATTCATCAAGCCACTCTCCCTTCCTCACAGCTCTCTCAGCTTCTCTCAACTCCACTGCCGCATTTCGCTCTCTTCCGTGCAAGTTTTCGACGCATTCTTTGAGTGATCCCCAACTCAGCCCCACGCCACAGCCGATTCATCTCGCGAGTGAAATGAGCAGCCAGTTGGGGTGAGTGGATCATCAGCAGGGTTTCGTCGTTGGTGTGAGCGGCAGAGGGGCTCCAATTGAAGGATCCCGTGATCACCGTGCGGTTGTCGATCACGGCGAATTTGTGATGCGACTTGTCGCCACGTCCGAGGCGCGGGGGCGACTCCCCCTGATTTCAATGGGTTTGACGGAATTGCTCAGGGATGCTCAGGACTCTCATGACTCGGTAAGCCCGAACCCCATGCAAGGAAGAGGGCAGAAGGTTGATGTATTTGGAGCTTATTCAATTAGATAATCAGTTGATTGACGGGATTATTTGCTGGCATGAAAGTTAATAATTATTAATCTCAAGCCGTTTTCTCGTGTATCAAATAGAAGAGTACAAGCTCTTTCTCTGAGGTCTGCGTTCTAATTGAAATGTTCGTGTTGGTTGTTGGACGCAGCTGATAATTCTTGACTACCCTTTAAGAAGACTCATTGTTGAGGAGGCAAGCAATGTCTGTTTTTTTGGTCACAGGAGCGAACCGTGGAATTGGTCTTGAGTATTGCCATCAACTGAAGTCACGCGGGGAAACAGTGATTGCAGTCTGCCGCGAAAATAGTGATGAGTTGGAGCGTTTAGATGTACGTGTTGAAAAAGTATCTGATTTGAGTCAGCAAGACTCAATCTCTGATCTAATCAGTCGATTGAAGGGGCTTGAAGTTAATACTGCAATTCTGAATGCAGGTATTAATCATGTGATGGATATTAATCACCTTGATGCTGCAAGCATACGCCAGCAATTTGATGTCAATGCTTTAGGGCCTCTTCTTCTTGCAAGGGCATTAATGTCCTGCATGTCTCGTGGCTCTAAGCTCGTCTTTATGAGTAGCCGTATGGGCTCAATTCAGGATAACACCTCGGGTGGAGAATACGGTTATCGAATGTCGAAGGCAGCGCTCAATAGTGCTGTCAAATCCCTATCAATTGATCTTAAGGATCAAGGTATTTCGGTTGGTATTTTGCACCCAGGCATGGTTCGTACTCGTATGAATTTGATGTCCAATGGAATTCCTCCGGAAGAAGCTGTTGGAAATCTTTTGAATCGGATTGATCAACTGTCTTTGGAGACGACGGGAACATTTTTGCATGCTGATGGGACTGTTTTGCCGTGGTGACCAGTTGTTTTGAAAAGGGGATTTTTGTTGTTGTTTTAAATGGCAGATCATCGTTTCTTTCTTGTTTAAAAATTTGCAAATGTTTTGATTGCTAGGGATATGCATTTGGGACGCTGGTTCTTCTTGTTTCCCTTCGAGGATTGATATGCGTAGCAAGGGCTCCGAATTCCTGATGATGTGGGATTGCCGAAAAAGCGTTAGTCTTGATTGGAAGGTATGAATGTGGCGCTACTTGCCTTGATGGGGGTGTTGGGCGTGCTCAATATTTGAGTTGTTGTCTTGTTGTCATCGCTAAGTCTTGGTTCGGAAGAGGATTTATTGGTTGGAAAGTTTATTGAATGGTTTTGTGCTAATTGTTTGAGATTGGTGAGTCTTGGGAAGCCCGAAGCCCTTTTGGACTTCTTTGGCCTCTAACGAGATGTGAGTGTTCCCTCAGCTTCTCTCAACTCCACTGCCGCATTTCGCTCTCTTCCGTGCAAGCTTTCGACGCATTCTTTGAGTGATCCCCAACTCAGCACCCCGCCACAGCCGATTCATCTCACGGGTGAAATGAGCAGCGAGTTTGGGTGAGTGAATCACCAGCAGGGTTTCGTCGTTGGTGTGAGCAGCAGAAGGCGACCAATTGAAGGATCCCGTGATCACTTTGTGGTTGTCGATTACGGCGAACTTGTGATGGAGTTTGTCTCCGCGGGCGAGGCGGGGCGTGCCGATGCAATGTTGTTGCAGTGGATTTGAAGGAATCGCTCAGAGATGCTCAGGTCTCTCATGGGTCAATAAGCCAGAACCCAAGCCAGAAATGCATTGGATCTCGTAATCAGATCCCATAGGGCTAAGAAGAGCTACTAGATCTGTGGATCTGGCTTGGCTTTTAAGCGTTGTCAGCCCTAAGCCCGAATCCCGTGCAAGGGAGAGGGATGTTGAAGAAACCACCAAAGTTGAGAGATAACAACGGTGCTCTCCAAGTCAGGTTGAGGCTCGATGGGCGAGACCATTTCATCAATCGCCTGGGACGCTTTGATGATCCAGTTGCCCAAGCCAGGGGGCAAGCCATCTGCGCTGAGATCTGGCGGGATGCTCAGCAGGGAGATTTGGACCTTTCACTCAACCGATATCGCCCATTGGTGGAGGGTCGAGATATTCATTTGCTGGAAGGGTTAGCGCAATTATCAGAAGAGAAGAAGCAGGCGCGAGTCACTCATGCCTATCGGGTCGTGAAGCGATTTGGACTACCGATCAGGACAAGAGCAGAGGTAGATCTTTTCTTGGTTTGGATGAATGCAGAAGGACTTGCAGCATCAACTCAATCCACGATTTTGAGCACAATCAGATCAGTGCAGCCAGGCAATAAGGCATTGCGATTGGTCCAGGTGAAGGTGCCAGCACGGTCTGTCCAGGAAGAAGTGCTCAGCAAAGAAGAGATCAAGAGGGTGCTGAATGATCTGAGAAGTAATGAGGAGTGGTTCTACCCCTGCTTTGCATTGTGGTTAAGCACAGGGCTGAGGAATGCAGAACTGATTGGATTGACCTGGGACTGCGTGCGCCTAGATGAAGGGGAACTGCTGATCAGTAAGACGCTGAGACGTGATGGCACAGCGACTCACAGGCGTTTGTGGTCAGGAACCAAGACAGGTAAGGCAAGAGTCGTTCCGCTCAGCGATCAGGCAATGCAGGTATTGAGAGAACACAGAAAGACAATGCAATGCCTGGGTCTGAACACGAAGGAAGGCTTGGTTTTTGTGACCCCTAGGACTTACGGACATCTGTATGACTCAGGGTTAGAGCGGGTGTGGAAGAGAAGTCAGAGGAGGGTGGGACTGATCCCCAGACGTTTGTACGCCCAACGGCATTCTTTTCTGAGTCATGCACTTGCATTAGGGAACAGTCCTGCTGATCTTGCAGCAGTGGCAGGACATCGAACAGAGGAACTACTTAGGACCTATGCCAAGCCCACAGGGCGAGTAAAGGTGCCGACATGGTGAGGCTGAGTAGAGATCACTGGATTGAAGAAAGGAGAGAGATATTCAGACATTTCTATGAGGTGTGCTGGTTGGCGTGATCGTTGTCGATCAGGGTCATATCTCCTTTGCATCGATAGTTCTTGTCGTGCAGAAGAATCAATCCATGAGACTGACTGATGAATAGCAAAATTATCTTTTGTGTGATAGGTGAATGTTGATATCTTCTGCGGAGTGTATTCACTAAGGACTTGGCCAAACATCACGACTATGGGAAAACCTTGTAAAAACAGGGCTGCGTGATGTCTCTAAGCGTGCATTTTGTTGTTCTCTGATGCATGGAGGTCCTGATTGTATAAATAGTTGTGTAATGGCTTGATTGATAGGTGTGATGCTGATGCGTATCCAGTATCGATATGCACTATTCAATCAATCGCT
>NZ_UCNZ01000016.1:0-34739 GCF_900474245.1 Synechococcus sp. UW179B | reverse complement strand
AGGAACTCGCCATCCTCAAGGGCCGTGTTGACGGTTTGGAAGCTCGCGTTGGCGAGCTGGAAGCAACGCAGTTCTCCACCACCACCAAACTGAAGGGTGTAGCCACCTTCGTGATCGGTGCTAACAGCTTCGGTGGTAACGCTGATCAGCTCAATGGTCAGAAGCGTTCCGATGTGGCTGCGGCTACTTCAGGTGCAACGAGCTTCAACTACGATTTGAAGCTTTTCCTTGATACCAGCTTCACTGGTAAGGATTTGCTCCGCACAGTTCTTCGTGCCGGTAATTTCGGCAATTCAGCATTCGGCGGCGGCGGTTACGTCGGTCTTGATGCTATGGAAGTTGCTTTCCAGGAAGATTCCGGTGCGAACAGCGTTGGTGTAGATCGCCTCTTCTATCAATTCCCAATCGGCAGCAGCTTCACAGCAACCGTTGGTGGTCGTGTCCGTCAGGACGACATGCTGGCTGTATGGCCTAGTGCATATCCTGCTGACACTGTTCTTGACTTCTTCACCTACGCCGGTTCCCCTGCGACCTACAACTTGGGTCTTGGTGCTGGTGCAGGCCTGAGCTGGGAATCTGATGATTTCAGCATCAGTGCTAACTACTTGAGCACCAACGGTCAGCTTTCAAACCCAGGTGACGCAAACGACTTCGGTGGTTGCGATAACGCTGGTGGCATTGCAACTGACTGTGCTGGCTCCAACGGAACTGTTCAGATTGCATACGCTCCTGAGAATTGGGGCCTCGCAGCTGCTTACAACTACACCTCAAAAAATGCTGGCACTCTCTACTCCGGTAATGGCACTCCATTGGCCAATTCATTCACCAGCAACGGAAATAATTCTTCCGTTGGTCTGAGTGCTTGGTGGTCCCCAGAAGAATCCAGTTGGTTCCCCAGCATCAGTGCTGGTTGGGGCTACAACAGCATCACTAATGGCGACGACACCCTCGTCTTCCGTTCTGCCACAACGCAGTCCTGGTATGTGGGCCTTCAGTGGGCTGACGCTTTCTTGAAGGGCAACACCTTGGGTATGGCCGTTGGTCAGCCCACCTTCGTGACCAACGTTGACTATCGCAACGACGTTTCGAATTCAGACTTCGTTGCAGACGGCAACTACGCCTGGGAATTCTGGTACCAGTTCCAAGTCACCGACAACATCTCTGTGACTCCTGCGATCTACTACCTCAGCCGCCCTTATGGCGATCTGACTGATGGTGGTAACCGTGCCTTCGGTGGAAACCGTGGCGATGACACCTTCAACAACTTTGGCGGCCTCCTGAAGACCACCTTCAAGTTCTGATCACTTAGAGATTGATCCCTCTTTTGAGGGATCTTCCTTGTTGATTGTTGTTATTTCTCTCATATTGCTTATGCAGTATGAGAGTTTTTTATTGAGATTTAGGGGGTTAATGTAATTTTTGAAGCTTGGCTCTTAGCTGTAAAAGCGCTTTTGACACGGTTTCTGTTGATGGTTTTGACCTCTGCTCTTGGCCTATGGGCGGTTATCTGATTGGATAAAAGCATGCCAATTGCTCCCGATATCACCCATCTGGTGGGTCGTACTCCGCTTGTACGTCTTAACCGCCTCCCAGAGCGCAGTGGGTGTCTGGCTGAATTGGTGGCAAAGCTGGAAAGCTTCAATCCCACGGCTTCGGTGAAGGATCGGATTGCCGGGTCGATGGTTCTGGCTGCTGAACAAGCTGGAACCATCGCTCCAGGACGGACCGTGCTGGTTGAGCCCACCAGTGGAAACACGGGAATCGCTTTGGCGATGGTTGCAGCAGCTCGGGGCTACCGCTTAATCCTTACCATGCCCGACACCATGAGCACCGAGCGCCGCGCCATGCTCAGGGCCTACGGGGCTGAGTTGCAGCTCACCCCAGGGAATGAAGGAATGCAAGGGGCGTTAGATCTCGCTAAAGAGCTTGTTTGCGAGATCCCCGAGGCTTATCTGCTGCAGCAGTTCAATAATCCTGCAAATCCAGCGGTCCATGCGGCTACGACAGCAGAAGAGATCTGGAGTGATACCGGCGGTGAACTTGATGCCTTTGTGGCTGGAGTCGGGACGGGTGGCACGATCACAGGCTGTGCCAGGTTTCTCAAACAGCGCAATCCTGATCTAAAAGTGTTTGCGGTAGAACCGGCAGCCAGTCCTGTCTTGGCGGGTGGAGCCCCGGGCCCCCATCGCATTCAGGGCATTGGTGCTGGGTTTGTTCCTTCTGTCTTTGATCCAAGCTTGATTGATGAAATCCTTGGGGTGAGTGATCAAGAAGCGATGGACGTGGGGCGCCGTTTGGCCCGGGAAGAAGGCCTGCTCTCCGGGGTCAGTAGTGGAGCCGCTGTGGCGGCTGCTCTCCAACTTGGCCAAAGACCTGAGATGGCAGGGAAACGGATCGTTGTGATTCTTGCCAGCTTCGGTGAGCGTTATCTGTCCACACCGATGTTCAGTGCTTCGGCTGCTCCAACGGCGTGGCGGGATGGTCAGCTTTGAGCCATTCTCCCCAGCTTGAGGCCAAAGGTGGTGATCCTTATGTGGTGCTCGGGGTGAGTCGCAGCGCCACTGCGGCTGAAATCAAGGCGGCGTATCGCCAACTTGTGAAGAGGCATCATCCCGATGCAGGTGGAGATGCCGAACGAATCCTTGTTTTGAATGCCGCCTGGGAGTTGCTTGGCGATCACGAGCGACGGCGTGCCTTTGATCAGCAAGGGTCTCCTAGGGCTGTAGAGAAAGACGAAGCACGCCGCCGTGGTGTCAGAAATGCTCGAGCGAGTCAGGCTGCTCGTCGTGCCTCTGGGCATGGTGCCGCTGAAGATGATGCCCTAGCGAATTGGTTGAAGAAGGTGTACACACCGATTGATCGCATGCTCGGACAGGTGATCAATCCCTTTGCCAGCGAATTGCGTGAGTTATCGGCAGACCCCTATGACGACCGTTTGATGGAAGGTTTCTGTCATTACCTGGAGCAAAGTCGCAGCAAACTAGACAAGGTGAAAGATCTCTTCCAATCCCTCCCTACACCCTCATCGGCAAAGGGATTCGGGCTGAGTCTTTATCACTGTCTGTCGGAGGTAGAGGATGCGATTGGCGAATTGGAGCGCTACACGATGGGCTACGTGGATGGTTATCTCCACGATGGTCGTGAGATGTTGCGAGAAGCCAGGCAAAGGCGCAAGCGTCTTCAGGAGGAACGTCGCCGCTTGGAGATCGGTTGATGAAGTCTTGGCAATTTCGGGGGTGCTGACTTTGATTTGGCCCCTCTCGATCGTGCTTGAACAGCACCTGATTTGGTGAGTCTGGTGAGATCTCTGCTGTGTTGGGTGGGGCGCTCTGGAGGTTGCCAGAGGCAGTGCAGTCACTCCCTCCGGCCGTGCGTGCTGTGGAGAATTCCCTCAACAGTCAGGAAAACACTTCCAATTGAGAGAGCTTCAGCCAGACGTCTGGAACAGGACGCCTCCAGCGCACTTGTCCGTACTCTCCTTTTACCAAAAGAAGTTCTCCAGGTCCCTCAAAGATGTATTCGGGTGGTCTGGGATCACTGGCTGATGCCTCGACGCTTCCCAGATAGGACGAGCGGTTGACGCGAACCAGCGCTCCCTTTTTGAGCGTCGCCGCTGGTTTGGTGGTTGGGGTGGACTCAGCGGATGGTTCAGCCATGGAGAGACGATCAATCGAAACCAGGCTAAAACCTCCCTACCAACAAGGCTGATGTTTGTCCCACCCTCTTGCCTTGTATTTAGTGGCCTTTGGAGGGCTGCTGCTCGTATCGGTCCTTCTTGACGATCTTGCTGCGCGTATCAGGGTCCCCGGCATCCTCATGGTGCTGGTTTTGGGCTTGCTGATTGAAAACCACATGGGCGTGGTGGGAGGCCAGCAAATCACTCTGCTGAACCTCAATCAAGCGCAGCAGATCAGTCAGGCCGCCCTGGTGCTCGTGCTTTTTTTTGGTGGTCTCACCACTAACTGGTCTGCGGTTCGCGGTGTGATCAAGCCTGCTGCGCGTTTGGCCACGGTTGGAGTGGTCATCACAGCGGCCTTGATTGGATGGGCTGGATTCGGACTGAGCGCAGCCAGTGGTGTTGGAACGAATCCAACAACCCTGCCGCGGGTTCTATTCATTGGAGCCATGGTGGCAAGTACGGACGCCTCTGCCGTTTTGGTCCTTCTTCGTCCCTTGGCTGGGCGATTGCCAAAGCGATTGATTGATTTGATCGAGTGTGAGTCGGGTTTCAACGATCCAATGGCTGTTGTTTTGGCTGGATTGGCGTTGGCTCTAGCCGGTGGAGATGGCGTTGCTGCTGGGGTGTTGGTCACAGATGTCGTCCGCCAGTTTGTGCTCGGGATCTTGCTGGGGTTCATCGGCGGCACCCTCACCCTCCAACTGCTTGGAACGCGTCTCACCCTTAACCATGCCGCCATGCTCCCGGTCGTGAGCTTGGCGTTGCTGATGGTCTTAACCGGTGGAACCTTGTTGCTGGGTGGGAGCCCATTGCTTGCGGCCTATGTGGCGGGCTTAGTGCTTGGGAATGGCCCAACCCTGGATCGAAAGGCGCTTGCTGAGGCCCATTCCAGTTACGCGAAAATGGCGGAGCTTTTGCTGTTCTTGTGCATGGGGCTTGTCGTTGCCCCGCAGGATGTGGTGTACGCCTCTGGTTGGGCTTTTGTTCTCTTTCTGTTGATGCAGGCGGTGAGATTCCTGATGGTGCATGCCCTGCTTTGGCATACCACCTTCACCAGGTATGAACGAATTTTCGTGAGCTGCGCGGGATTGCGTGGAGCGGTTCCAATCGCACTGGCCATCGATGCCTGGTCGTCTGGCATTCCTTGGGGGGCGTCGATGCCTCCTCTTGCCCTTGCCGTTGTGCTTTATGGCCTTTTTATTCAGGGCTTTGCGCTTGTTCCGTTGGCTGAACGCATGAATCTCACGCTGCCCTCTCGGCAACATGATCCGGACGCTGCTGCCTAGCCTCTCGAAGCAGACAAGATGGATCCACCATGCGACTTTTGCTGATCGGATGCACCGGACTGGTCGGTCGTGCCTTGGTTCCCATGCTTCAAAGCGCTGGGCACGATCTCACCATCGTGAGTCGTCGGTCAGCTCCGGCCGGACTTCCTCCTCGTTGCCTCAAAGGCTTGTCGTGGGTGCAGTGCAATCCAGCCGATTCGAGCAGTTGGGCGCCATCGAGTCCGCTGCAGCAGGCACTGGCGCAAGCGCAAGGGGTTGTGAACTTGGCAGGGGAACCGATTGCAGAGAAGCGTTGGACTTCAACGCATCTTCAATTGCTAGAAGACAGTCGCCTGCAAACCACTCGCCAGCTTGTGAAGGCGATGAGGGATTTGGCCCAGCCTCCCAACGTGTTGATCAACGCCTCGGCTGTTGGGTATTACGGAACCAGTGCAGACCAGTGTTTTGAAGAATCCAGCCCTTGTGGCAACGATGTGCTCGCTGGGCTGTGCCAACGCTGGGAAGCGGCAGCGGCGGACAAGCCTGACGCCACGCGATTGGTGGTATTGCGCATCGGGATCGTGCTGGCGGCCGATGGTGGTGCGTTAGGCAAAATGCTGCCGATCTTCCGGATCGGTTTCGGTGGACCGATTGGAACAGGTCGTCAGTGGATGAGTTGGATTGAGCGCAGCGACCTTTGTCGGATGATCCTTGCCGCTGTGGAGAACGATGCTTGGTCGGGGGCCGTGAATGCCGTGGCTCCAACGCCGGTCACGATGACCACATTTTCGGCAACTCTGGGTCGTTGTTGGGGGCGTCCAAGCCTGCTGCCGGTCCCCGGACCACTCTTGAAATTGTTGCTTGGCGATGGAGCGAGGGTGGTGCTGGAAGGGCAGCGGGTCCAGTCAGTACGTCAAGCCGCGTTGGACTTCAGCTGTCGTTTCTCTGAGCTGCCTGCTGCATTCGACGCTGCCACCAGCTCCACAGCCCGTTGATCAGGGCGGCTGCCATCAGGACTCCAATCGCTGGGGTGAAGAGGGGGTCCCAGAGCCGCTGAAATTGCTGCATGGGCGCTTTGAGTCCTTGTCCGTCCGCGATGACGGCCACGGCAAACCAAACCGCACCCCCCAAGACTAGAAACACATCCACAACGAGGAGCCGATCCAGCCAGCGTTTCCAGGGGGGTTCAAGGTTTTTTGATGTCATCTAGCTCTTTTCCAGCAGCCCACTGATCCAGTCAGCCATTTTGCTGCCTCCGCCTTGGGGGCCCAACCGTTGCATCGCTTGTTCCCGACAATCACGACGAAGGTCTGGGTCATTCACGCTTCGTTCCAGCAGTTCGACCGCCAGTTTGGCTGTTGCTTTTAGCCGTTGTTCTCCTTCGTCAGGGGCCGCAGCACAAAAAACGGTTGGACCAAGCAACCGTCGCTGAGCTTCCGCGAAGCCAGCGGTGAATTGGGGGCCTTGGCCAGGGAGTTGCAGCACTGGCTTGGCCATGCCCACGGCTTGTTCAGCCGCGGTGCCGGCCATACATAGCAAGAGGTCTGAGCCGAGAAGCACGGAGTTAAAACCCTGTCGTCTCACCTGAATCTGCCGCCCGTCCTTCTCCAAGCGTGCTGGGGAGCTGCCTTGCTCCCGAACAAGAGACCAGCCATGGGACTGGGCAAGGTTGTGCAAGGGGTCATCTCCGAGCGCTCCAACGAGTGCTAGATCGATTTCAAGCTCCCCAGGCCTGTGCTGCGAGAGCGGGATCTGGTCGATCACGCCCAGAAGCAGCAGCAGATTGTGTTCCAGCTCTGGTCGACGGCTGCCGGGCAAGAGTCCCAGACGTCTTTTGGCGTAGGGAAGGCGCTGACTAGTGCTCAACACAGAATCCATAAAAGGATTGCCCACGAACACCACCTCGCGCTTCAGCTGTTCGCTGAGATCCAAGGCTGTGAGGGCATCGCGACTGAACACCGCTTTAAACCGCTGAGACTTGAGGCAGCTTCCGCAGGGCCATGGCAGTCGCAATCGACCCTCGTAATGACTGGAGTAAGCCACCAGATACGTCGCCACGGGCCGGTGGCAGAGCCATGCCGCCATCACGGGGATGACATCCCCGATCACCACCACCAAGTCATAACGGCCTGCGTTGCGCAGCAACCTCAGCAGGCGGCTCAGAAGATAGATCACCTGACCCTGGATCAGCTCCGTGAGGCGCCCTCGAAAGGTTGTGTAGCCAAGCCCACCCGTGCTGAATTCACGCGTACGACCCACCAGCGGGATCGCTGCTTCGCTGTAGGGATTGCCGCGACCCACCAGAGGCAGCGCTTCAACGGAGTGCCCTTGCGCTTTCAAGGCTTGTCCAAGCAAAGCACCCGAGAGGTCTTCGCCATGACCATTGCTTAAAAGCAGCAGCCGAGCCACGTCAGAGCTCCAACCAACTCTTCACTTTGAGAAGGGCGGGCCAGTCCGGCCGACGTTTAAAGCCATCATTGATCGACTCTTTCAGCTCATCTCCCATTTCGGGAGCAACCGCTAAGACCTGCTGCACGACAGCAATTTGATCACGAACGCCCTTCGCTTTGGTTTCCAGCATGGCCAGGGTCAGATTGATCCGAGCCTGAGGATCCTGACCATTGAGCTTCACCGCCAACCGAGCAGAACGCAACGCATCGTCTGGCCTATTGCAGAGCAACAGAAGCCAAGCCAAGCAAGTCCAGCCAGACGACTGCCGGGGTGCTGCTTCGGTGATCGCGACAAAATCATCGATCAACTCTGCCGCTGGTGCTCCACTTTGATAACGGGCCATCGCCTGCTCGAACAGGCTGGATTCCTGAGATTCCTGGGACTCCATCGCTGATTCTGATTCTCTGGAAATTGTCATCAGATTCCCACGCGGTGTCGCTCAGACCGCAAAGGAGCTACCGCATCCACAGGTTTGGGTGGCATTGGGATTGGTGAAATTGAACCCTCCCCCAATCAGGGCCGTGCTGAAATCCAGCTGCATGCCATAGATGTAGAGCAGGCTTTTGGGATCACAGACCACCCGAAAGGCGGCACCCGAG
This sequence comes from Synechococcus sp. UW179B, assembly GCF_900474245.1. Classification (NCBI taxonomy): domain Bacteria; kingdom Bacillati; phylum Cyanobacteriota; class Cyanophyceae; order Synechococcales; family Synechococcaceae; genus Synechococcus; species Synechococcus sp. UW179B. Next base: position 26,745 of record NZ_UCNZ01000016.1, on the reverse strand, counting down.
GGGGCGGCATAGTCGTAAACCTCATCGCCTTCCTCAATCTCAGAGGCGGGCACAAAGTCCATGGTGTAGCTCATGCCGCTGCAACCGCCAGAGCGCACACCAACACGAAGGATTTGCTCATCTCCTTGCTCTCGGCAGAGCTTCGAGAGTTGAAGCATTGCTGGATCCGTGATCTGAATGCCTTTTCCACCTTTGGCTGTGTGGGTCGCAGTACTGGGGGTGGAGGTGGTCATGGGTCAAGAGTCCAGCTGGCCTGCCGTCACTGTATTGAACCCGCGCGCCTCTTGCTTAAAGCAGTTAAGGCGTTCGGATTCATAGAGTCATTGAATTCTTGGTAGAAGCGCTGGTGCAGGTCGCGATTGTGGGCTCAGGACTGGCCGGCCTAGCCGCTGCCGTCGACCTCGTGGACGCAGGTCACAAGGTTGATTTGTACGAAGCGCGTCCGTTCATGGGCGGCAAAGTCGGCAGCTGGGTGGATGAAAACGACAATCACATCGAGATGGGATTGCATGTGTTCTTTTTCAATTACGCCAATCTCTTTGCCCTCATGCGCAAGGTGGGTGCGATTGATAACTTGCTGCCAAAAGATCACACGCACCTGTTTGTGAATAGCGGCGGTGATCTGCGGGAACTTGATTTCCGTTTCCCGATTGGTGCTCCGTTCAATGGACTCAAGGCTTTTTTCACGACTCCGCAGCTGACCTGGATCGACAAGTTGCGTAATGCATTGGCCTTAGGCACCAGTCCAATCGTGCGTGGCCTTGTGGATTACGAAGGAGCAATGCGCACGATTCGTGCCCTGGATTCCGTGAGTTTCCAGACCTGGTTTGTCAGCCATGGCGGCAGCTTGGAGAGCATTCGCCGGATGTGGAATCCGATTGCTTACGCCTTGGGCTTTATCGATTGCGAAGCCATTTCGGCGCGCTGCATGTTGACCATTTTCATGATGTTTGCCTCCAAAACAGAGGCTTCAAAACTCAATTTGCTGAAAGGTTCGCCGCATCGCTGGCTGACGGGGCCGATTTTGGAATACATCCAAAAACGCGGCGCCACGTTGCATCTTCGCCACCGCGTGAAGGAGGTGCATTACGAGGAGGGTGAGACTCCGAAGGTGACCTCCCTCACCCTGAGCACTCCCGAGGGTGAGTGCAATGTTCAGGCGGATGTGTACTTGGCGGCCTGTGATGTTCCAGGGATCCAGCGCCTTCTCCCCGATGCATGGCGTAAGCATGAGCAATTCGATGCCATTCATCGCTTGGAAGCTGTTCCGGTCGCCACGGTGCAGTTGCGCTACGACGGATGGGTGACGGAACTGGCGGAAGGAGATATGGCAGACACGCGCCGGAAGGATCTGTCCCATCCCATTGGTTTGAACAATTTGCTCTATACCGCTGACGCAGACTTCAGTTGTTTTGCGGATTTGGCATTGGCGAGTCCTGAGGACTACCGAAAGCCAGGAGAAGGATCGTTGCTGCAGTGCGTCCTGACCCCTGGCGACCCTTGGATTCCAAAATCAGTGAATGACATCGTTGCCCACACCGATGCTCAGGTGCGCAAACTCTTCCCATCAGCGCAGCACCTGAACCTCACCTGGAGCAATGTTGTGAAGTTGGCTCAGTCTCTCTATCGAGAGGCCCCTGGAATGGAGCCCTATCGCCCTGATCAACGCACACCGGTCAGCAATTTTTTCCTCGCTGGTAGTTACACCCGACAGGACTACATCGATTCCATGGAGGGAGCCACGATGAGTGGTCATCTTGCTGCTGCAGCCATTCTTGGCACGTCGGCGAAGTTGGCCACAAACGCCGCGGTGGCCTGAACCGATGGGACGTTGGCTCGACCACACGGTAACCACCGAAGTTCAAGCACCTGTGGATCAGGTGTGGACTGTTTGGAGTGATCTCGAAGCGATGCCTCGCTGGATGCGCTGGATTGAATCCGTTAAGACCCGAGAAGACCCTGACCTAACGGATTGGACTTTGGCAGCCCAAGGTTTTCGTTTTCAATGGAAAGCGCGGATCACCAGCCGCATCGAACAGCAGCAACTGCTGTGGGAATCGGTGGGGGGACTCCCCACCAAAGGTGGCGTTCGTTTCTATCAAGAGAAGCCAGAGCTCACAGCTGTGAAGCTGAGCGTGAGCTACGAACTTCCTGGAGTCTTGGCACCGTTGATGGAACCGAGCATCCTGGGAGGGATCGTTACCAAGGAGCTCCAGGCAAACCTTGATCGTTTTAGGGATTTGGTGGAAAGCGGTTACTCACCACGGTCGGAGCCTTGAGTTGGGTCAAGTCTCGAGCTTTGCCCTTTCAACGCTGATGTTCGGGGCCTTGATCGCTGGATGTTCCGCTGATCCAACGGATGTCAGCCAATCCAGTGAAGTGAATGCACCCCCCTTGCTGTCCCCTGAGGAGACGGTTGAGCCGTCTCTCCCTCAAACGGCCTTAACCGTTTTACCCAGTGTTGATGAGGTGCTCGTCTCCGTTCCAGAGGGGCGCACCGATCCCTTTGCCCCTTTCCCGCAACGAACCTCTGGGCCCGATCTCGGTGCCGCGGGAGATCAGGACTGGAAGGTCCTTGGTGTGCTCTCTGTGGCTGATCAATTGCGTGCACTGATCAGCACGGCTGAGGGATCGGGAGTGGTGTGTCTGGGGGCGGGAGGCCGTTGCCCTGGCGAGGCTCAGCAGCTTTTCCCGATGGACGTTGAGGTGCAAACCATCAATATCCGTACGGGCTGCCTAACCGTGCTTCAGGCCGGGCGATCTCAGCGGGTTTGCATCACCTGAAGGCAGGCTTGGGTCAAACCATCGAGATCATGAGGGTTGGCTTCCTGGTCGACCCGTCCGAATTGTTCAAGGCAATGTCGGCTGGTCTGGGGGCCAATCGAGACCAGGGCTACGGAGCGCATGGCTCGAGCTGCTAGTTCAGCTCCCAATTTTTGCTCTAGCAGTGCCGCTGTATGGAGCACGGTTTTCCCACTGCTGAATGTGATGGCATCCACCTCCCCTGAGGCCAAGGCTGTGGCCGTCGTGTCGGGGATGTCGGCTGGACAGCGGGATTCGTAGGCAGGCACCTCTACCACCCTGGCGCCCGCCTCTCCAAAGGCTTCAGCGAGCAGCGTGCGGCCACCACTTTGCACTCTTGGCAGCAGGAGTCTTAATCCCCAACCTGAAACAGGAAAGTGTTCGATCAGGCTGTCTGCTACGAAATCTGGTGGCACGAAATCAGCGGGGGCTCCCAGTTGCTCCAGAAGGCGTGCGGTCTTGCGTCCAACAGCAGCAATACGGAGCCCGGCAGGCCTACGCCCCAAGCTGCTTCCCTGTAGCCGCAGACGTTCATCAACGGCTTGAACCCCATTGGCACTGGAGAAGACCACCCAGTGGAACTCATCCAATTCAGCGAGGGCATCATCCAAAGGTCCCCATTCATCGGGAGGGCCGATTTCCAAAGCCGGTAGGTCGAGCACCCTGGCACCCTGTTGTTCCAAAAGTTTCCGGGCTTCCCCCAGTTGTTCACGAGCCCTGGTGACGACGATGGTGCGCCCTTGCAGACCGGGACTGCTTCCGGCAATCATGCATTCACCTCATTCAGTTTCACCAGTCCACTTACCTGCTGTTCCAAGGCTTTTGCCTGGTCTCCTTTCCCCTGGCTGTTGAGCAGGGCGATCGCCGTTCGGAACGAAGCTCTCGCTCCATCGATGTCTCCACCGACGAGCCTTGCAACAGCAAGGTTCTGATGGCATTCGGCATGGCTGGGTTCCAGGCTGATCGCTCGTTCATAGGACTGCAACGCGTCCTTGATCTCACCCTTGCGGCGTTGCATCAGCCCCAGGTTGTACCAGGCAAGGCCCACTTCTGGAGCGCGTTGGCATGCCGTTTTGGTGAGTTGGATGGCCTCATCGAGCTCGTTGGTTTGCAACAGCAGCGCGGCCAAATTCAACCTGGCGCCAAGGCCAAGACGGACGTCCAAAGCTTGCGCTAGGGCTTGTTTGTAGAACGCGATGGCCTGGTCGGTGTCCTCCGCGCTCAGGGCAATGCCCAGATGGAGCAACAGCTCGTAGCGTTCTGCAGCGTGCTCATCACCCTCGCCAAGGTTGGCAAGCCCTTCGCGCAACAGGGCGATGCCTTGAACCCGATCCCCATCTGCCACCTCGAGGGCCCCGAGCTTGGCGCAGGCGTAGGGATGTCCTGGCTCCTGTTCCAGCCATTCCTGCATGGACCGGCGGAGACGGTCAGCCTTATCGGTTCCTTGCAGTAGCTCCGGCCGGTAACCGTCGTGAAGCAGGGCTGGTTCTGGGCAGTCGGCGATCCGCCAGTGGGGTTCGTCCTTGAGCAGTTCGCGCACACTGTCATCCACCATCGAGTGATACGGGCGGCTCCAGCGAATGCGGGGATGGCGGCGGAAAAGGCGACTCACGCTGGAATAAGGGGCCATGGCAGCACCCTGCTCATGGCGCAATAGGTTGATCACCAGCACATCAGGTTGGGCCATGAGCGCCTTGAGAGCAGGGATCGCTTCAGCTCTTAGGGATTCATCCGCATCAAGCACGAGCACCCAGTCGCCTGTCACAAATTCCAGGGCGGCATTGCGAGCTGGAGCGAAATCGCCTGGCCAAGGCAACTGTTCGACCCGTGCACCTGCCGCCTTCGCGATGGCAATGGTCTGATCGGTCGAGCCCGTGTCAACGATGACCATTTCATCGGCGAAGGCTTTTACGGAGTCCAGGCAGGCTCCTAGCCGCTCTTGCTCGTTGCGCACGATCATGGAGAGGCTGAGCATGGTCTTGGGCACAACTGGGGCAGAGGCTAGGCGCGTTCAGTCGGTGAATTCGTTGATGGCAAACCTTGATGGCGTTGAAGCAGGATCCGGTTTCAGGCGATGTTGCTTCAACTGTTGAAGCAACTGTTGAAGCAATTCTTGCTGTGCGTCAGGCATTTGCCCAGGGCTGTAAGCCGCTGGAATGGATCTCGGCAGCAGGGCGCTCAGTGCCTCCCAGACGTAGGGGCTTCCGTACACCGCCAAGCCGAAAAGTCGGTTCAAGCCAATCAGCTGTTTGATGGCATTAGTCCAGGGCTCCCGAGCGCTGCGGTTGGCTTGAAAGGGATTGCCTCGGACAAATAATTGCAGGAGCAGAGGCCCTTCCCCGAGGCGATCGAGTGCCAGCGGGGCTGCTGGATCCGCTGGATTCGCCCACGGGGAAATGCCTAGGGGATGGCTGACGAGGGATTGGAAGCCGAGGGCTTTGGGAAGAAGGATGGCAGGTGCATCGGCAGGAAGCACCGGGCAGGGAAGAACACCATCCACCCGGATCAGGTTGATGACCTCGATGGGGTTGGCCTGGCTTGACTCGTTGGGCTGGGTTAATTCGTTGGCGATGGCGGGGCTGGCGATCTCCAGCGACTGCTTGACGAGCTCCAAGCTGAGCGTTCTCTCCTCCGCTGTTTCAATCGTGTGCTCGTTGTCGCTCGAATCGAGCGGCAGCTGGATGGATTGCAAAGCCGCCTGGCGGCGATTGAGCGAGTCGTGAAGACGGGCCATGGGCACGCGACCGGAAAGCAGCGCATCGCAGAGAGCGTCGATGGCGGCCACGGCATCGGCCGGCATCAAGATCAAGTCAGCACCTGCGGCGAATGCCAGCACTGCGGCTTCGCCTGCTCCGTAGCGAGCCGCGATGGCCTCCATCACCAAGGCATCGGTGACCACAAGGCCCTTGAAGCCGAGATCATCCCGTAACAGCCTGGTGAGCACGTTGGCGGAGAGGGTGGCCGGCCACTGTTCATCCAATGCTGGAATCAGTAGATGGGCGGTCATCACACTGCTGACTCCCGCCTGGATCAGGGTGCGAAACGGCTGAAGTTCAAGGCTCTCTAAGCGTTCGCGACTGTGTTGCAGCAGAGGAAGTTCCAGGTGGGAGTCGCTGGCGGTGTCGCCATGCCCAGGGAAATGCTTGGCGCACCCCAAGACGCCTGTTGCCGCCAGTCCGCGCTGAAAAGCTCCTGTTAACTCCCCCACGGTGTTTGGATCTTCACCCCATGCCCGCACGTTGATGACCGGGTTGTCGGGGTTGTTGTTGACATCGCAAACCGGTGCCAGGACCCAATTCAGCCCGCAGCGTTTTGCCTGATTGCCGCAGCATCGTCCGTAGTTTTCAGCCAGTTCTACGGCCTGTCTCGGAGCTCTGCGATGGAGTCGTCCGAGCGCCATCGGCGGCACGAGCCAGCTGGCTCCCTCAAACCGTTGGCCCACGCCTTCTTCAACGTCGGCGCACAACAGGATGGGTTGCCCAGCCCAGCGCTGAAAGGTGCGGCAGCGCTGTTGCAATTCTGTGGCTGTTCCACCGAGCAGGATCACGCCCCCGACCCCAGCGCCTAGGAGCTGCTCCAGCTCGTGATTGCTGAGCTCCCAGCGTGGGTATCGCCGTTGCCTGTCTGTGGCATGACCGCTGGCGCGCACCACCAATAAGCGGGCGACGGCCTCTCGGAGCTTGCCCTGACCGAGCTCACCCGCATTCATGGATTCTCCGGGAGTTCGGTTCCTTCTGGAACATCTCCTCGTTCATCCCGCTCCCGTTCGAGTTCCCCAAGCAAATGGAGCACGCTGGTACCTTTCTCAATTCCAAGATCGAGTTTGAACACGATCTCAGGGGCGCGGCGCATTTGCAGACGACGGCCAAGCTCCCCACGAAGGAATCCTCGAGCGGCCTCTAGGCCATCCATGACTTCGTCTTTTTGCGCCTGTTCGCCGAAGACACTCACGAAAATTCGACAATGTTGGAGGTCTCCGCTGACCTCCACCTCGGTGATGCTGACCATGCCTTGATGGACCCGTTCGTCACGGATCCCATTGATCAGCAGCTCGCTGGTTTCCTTGCGGATTAAGGCGGCAACCCGTTCAACTCGACGTCCCTGGGCCATCGTCAGCTCAGTGGTGCTGTTGAGGTCACCATGGCACGGAGCACCAGCCCAAGGGTGATGAAGCCACTGATCAAGGCCCCGATCAGAGCCACTGCCGTGACGGGATTGCTTCGCCGCTTCGCTAAAGGCTCTGCAACGGAGTTGAGGACTCCAAGGCTGAAGGCAATGAGGTAGCGCGGGTAACGCGTCACATTGACGAAAAACTCGCGCATGGTCCTGGCAGGAAAATCAATCTGATAGCTACTCTGCCGGCTTAGGGCAAAGACGGTCATGCTGGAGCTGCATCAATTCCGTCACTCCGCCTTCTGCCTCAAGGTGCGGATGGCGTTGCACGCCAAAGGTTTGAGCTTTCGAGAAGTGGAAGTCACGCCTGGAATCGGTCAATTAGCCGTGTTCCGTTTGTCAGGGCAAAGGCAAGTTCCGGTGCTCGTGGATGGCGACACGGTGGTGGCAGATTCCAGCGCGATTTGTCGTTATTTAGAGGAGCTGCAGCCCGAACCGCCCTTCTTCCCGAAGGATCGCCGCGCTGTGGCCCAGGTTCATTTGATCGAAGATTGGGCCGATACAACCTTGGCTGGATCCGTCCGCGCGGCTCTGCTTCAGGCCGCTGTGGATGACCCAGATTTGCGGGCGGCCCTTTTGCCTGATGACGTACCGGGCCCGATTCGGCAGGTGATGACCGGCGTTCCCACGGGTTGGCTCAGTGGGGTGAACGAGCTGTTTGGCCAGGAGGAGCGTTCCGCCATGCTCCACAACTTGATTGCGATTGCGGATGGACTCACGGCGGACAGCGTCTTGGTTGGCGATTCCCTCAGCCTGGCTGATTTGGCCGTAGCGGCGCAGCTATCCCTGTTGCGCTTCCCCGCTTCATCAGGCCCCCAATTGGCTGGCCGCGGGGTCGCTGGTCTCAGTGATCATCCCCGCCTTCAGCCGTTGTTTGAGTGGCGCGATCGGCTGGATGCTCGCCTGCTTCAGCAGGATCCTGCAGCCGTGTGAGCGTGAGCTTGTAACGGCTTGGTCGTTGCACAAACGATTCGCTGGTTTCCCCTGGAGCTGGATAGGTCTGTTGCCATTGCTCCCCGCAGATTCGACTGACGATTTCAGCGCCTGGCTCGTTTGGGCATGGCCGATAGCGACTCAGGGTTTCAATTCTGCTGAGCCTTGGGGCCCTTGCCCCATGCATCACCTGGAGAACAAGCTCATCACTCAGAAAGGCTGCGGCGTTGATCGATGTTTGTTCCCTGCCGATCACCGTCGTTTCCAGCAGACGATCGTCGCTGAGTCGAGCGAGCTGACGGTTCACTTGCTGAGGGGCTTGCTCAACGCTGATCAGTTGCTTGCCTAAGAGGGCCTGACCAATCGCTCTGGCATTAAACGGTCGATTCCCCACCACCTCGTTCTGCGGATTGAGCTGAAACTGGGCCAGATGCTGCAAGGGGGGCAAGGTTTCGTCCACCTTGCCGTTTGCCAAAAGATCCAGACTTTCCACCTCCCAAAGCCCTGCAAACCAATCCGGATACACCAGGTCCTGGTTGGCGCGTGGCCGCGGCAGAGGAGCAGGATCCGACCAGGCTGGCCAATCCTTGAGGCGTGCTTCGAGCTGCTGATGGTTTTGGGTGTTGTCCGCTAGGGCTGGTGTTGCTGGTCCAGCGAGAAGAAGCACGGCCATGATCAGTGCCAGCAGTGGCCGCGTCATGTCCGATCCCCTCATCCGTGCTTGTGATCACTATGTGGTGCTTGAGCCGGGCAAGCCAGAACGACTGCTCAGTTCCGACGACACCCTGACATGGCTGACGGATCAGCTGGACAACATGTCAGTGCTACCCAGTGATTTGCGTGAGTTTGGATCGTCATCTGCCGCCGCAGAAAGGCTCTTGGACACAGCCTGCGATCTCGAGCTAGCTCCAGGGTTCAATCTTCAGTGGTTTGCCGTGCGCCTGGAGCCTGGAACATGAGCTCATGGGGTTTGAGAATGCCAGGGATGGCCTCAAGGATTCGATCTGTCACAGCGTTGACCGTCTCGTCGCCCACCGTGATCCGCAGATCGGCCTCGGCGTAAAGAGGGGTACGAGCTTCCAGGAGCGCGTCTAAAGCCGCTTCAGTATTTTGATCTTGAAGCAGAGGCCTGGCTCCTGGGTCTGCGAGGAGACGCGCCAGGAGTTGGTCCCGTCCAGGGGCAAGCCAGATCACGATCCCTTGATGCAGAACGCCCCAGTTTTCTGGCTGCGTGATCACACCACCACCGGTCGCAACCACGAGCGAATGGCGTTCGCCAATGGCTTGCAGGACCTGACTTTCGAGTGCTCGGAAGCCTGGCTCTCCCTCTGTCTCAAAGATTTGGGGGATCGGGCGGCCAGCCAGCGCTTCCACGACGCCGTCGGCGTCAACGAAGCCGTAGCCCAGGCGTTGGGCTAGGGGGCGCCCCGTGCTGCTTTTACCACTCCCCATCATTCCGATCAGGTAGAGGTTCCGGCCGCCCAAACGGGCTTTCAAAGGATGGGGTGTCGTGGTCGCGCCGTCAGCCATCGGTTCGGCAGGTGGGAGAACTCACTAGGATGATCGCTGGTCAGACCACGTCATGACTGATGCCATCACGACGGCACCGCACGGCCAAGGTCGTGGCTGTGTCATCACCCGCCGAGCCTGTTTTAGCTCCAGCCACCGTTATTGGTTGCCGGAATTAACTGCTGACGACAACGCAGCCCGTTTTGGATCCTGTGCGATTGCCCCTGGCCATGGACACAATTACGAACTCATTGTGTCCATGGCCGGTGGCCTTGACGCCAATGGCATGGTGCTGAACCTCTCTGATGTGAAGCATGCGATTCGTTCGGAAGTCACCGAACAACTCGATTTTCGCTTCCTCAATGAGGCTTGGCCAGAATTCGATGTGACCAATCCGGAGGGTTGCCTGCCAACCACCGAAGCTTTGGTTCGGATCATCTGGTCACGGTTGGCCAATCAGCTGCCGCTTGTGGCGCTGCGCCTTTATGAATCATCAGGCCTGTGGGCCGACTATCTCGGACAAACCATGGACGCCTATCTCACCATCCGCACTCATTTCGCTGCTGCGCACCGTCTGGCAAGACCAGAGTTGAGCCAAGAGGAGAACGAGCAGATTTACGGCAAATGTGCCCGTCCCCATGGCCACGGCCACAACTACTTGGTGGATGTCACGGTGCGCGGAAGCATTGACCCCCGCACGGGGATGGTCTGCGACCTAGCGGCGCTTCAACGTCTCGTCAGCGACCTCGTGGTGGAGCCTTTCGATCACACCTTCCTCAACAAGGACGTCGCCCATTTCGCCGATTGTGTTCCGACGGCTGAAAACATTGCCCTGCATATCGTTGATCGACTGAGCACCCCCGTTCGCGCCATTGGCGCTCAGTTGCACAAGGTGCGGCTTCAGGAAAGCCCCAACAACGCTGCAGAGGTGTACGCCGAAGCTCCTGCGCTCAATGCGATGCCCGAAGCGATGCATTCTGCCGTTAACGGCTGAGGCTGTTTCCACGTGCAGCGACCATCGGTTCGTCTGGTGCTAGCCGTCAGTTTGGATGGGCGGCTTGCTCCTGCGTCTGGAGGGGCTGCTCAGCTCGGCGGAGCTGGCGATAGGCATGTCCTTGAACAGGCTTTGGCTTGGGCCGATGCGGTTCTGATCGGTGCAGGAACACTGCGGGCCCATCGCTGCACCTGTTTGATTCATGAACCACAGCTTCTGGCGCAGCGCAAGCAAGAGGGCAGGCCGTTACAGCCAACGGCGCTGGTGGTGAGTCGCCATCCAGACTTTGGTCTGGAGTGGCCGTTTTTTCAACAAGCGCTTGAGCGTCAGCTCTTGACCCCAGATCGGATCTCCGTGGATGGTTTCTCCGCCATTCATCGCTTGCAACCATCCTGGGAGACCACCCTGGTGGAGCTTGCGGCATTGGGCTTTCATCGCCTCGTTCTTCTTGGAGGAGCGGGCCTCTGCGCATCCCTTCTGGAAGCCGATCAAGTGGATGAGCTGCAGCTGACTCTGAGCCCATGCCTGCTGGGAGGTCGGTTCAGCTGGATTCCGTCTGAAGGATGCAGCATGCCATTGGCTTTATCGCAGCCCGATGCTTGGACGCTGTTATCGGCCGATCGACTGAGCGGAAATGAGCTGTTGGTTCGTTATGGACGCAGCCGCTGAAAAAGCTCGCTGAGCGGGACCTTCTCTAGGTCGGTTGCCTGGAGTCCCAGCAGCGACCCCAGGCAGCGTTTGATCACCACTTCGGCGTCATCTCCAATGCGCCCTGACAAGAGTTCGCTGATCACACCCAACTCTCTGCCAGCGCGACTGGTTTCACGGATCAGGCATTCACTGACGGGCTTGGCTAGCGCCTGACACGACTGCTCTCCCATGCGGCTGAATGGTTCAAGGTCGAGTTCAGCCTCTTTAAGGGCTTGTTTCGCGAGTTGCTGACATTGATCAGCAAGCTGGCTCTCAAGTTTTGGACGCATCATTTGCAGCAATGGCTGCAGTAGCCCTGCTTGGACGGCACTTCCGCTCAGCATCAAGCTGAGCGCCAACAGCGTGAACACCACCTGCTGTTTTCCTGGCGTCGAACGGTTCACGGCAGGTTGGCAAAAACTGGCTTGCGTTCAGTGTGACTCCATTGGCTCTCACTGGTTAGGGTCTTCTTCTTCGCCGCTGTCTTCGCCGGTCATGGCATCCCTGAAGGCTTGTTGGCATCGCTCGATTCGGGAGATACCCGAACAGCAGTGGGAACAGCTGCTTGGTCCTGAGGTCATTCCCTTCTATCGCTGGAATTGGCTGGCGGCCCTTGAAGATTCTGGGAGCGTGGCGCCCGATCAGGGATGGCAGCCACTGCACCTATCCCTGTGGCGAGGAGAGGAGCAACTTTGTGCGGTCGCTCCGCTTTATCTCAAGGGTCATAGTTATGGGGAGTTTGTGTTTGATCAAGCGTTCGCTCGGCTCGCTGGCGACCTTGGTCTTCGTTATTACCCAAAGTTGATTGGGATGAGCCCCGTCAGCCCAGTACAGGGCTATCGCTTTCATATCGCTGCAGATGAAGATCCTGCGGCATTGACCCAACTCATGCTGGAGTTAATTGATACCTTTGCTCGTAATAATGGCATCCTCAGCTGTAATTTTCTCTACGTTGATCCGCTCTGGCGTCCTTTGGCAGAAGCTGCAGGTTGTGCTGCTTGGTTGAATCAGCAGAGTCTCTGGACATCAGATGGGCAGGCCAATTTTGACGACTATTTGGCAGGATTTAATGCCAATCAGCGCCGTAATATCAAACGTGAGCGGAAGGCTGTTCGTGCAGCAGGCATTGAGATCACCCCCCTTTGTGGTGAGGACCTCGATCCTTCATTGATGCAATGCATGCATCAATTTTATGAACAGCACTGTGCTCGTTGGGGGATGTGGGGTAGCAAGTATCTCGAAGCATCGTTTTTCGATGCCTTGGCTACGAATGCATTGCGTGAGCGGATTGTTCTCTTTAGTGCGCATCGTGGCAACCCCCATGAGCCAGTGGCTATGTCACTTTGCGTGCATGACGATGCATCGCTCTGGGGGCGGTACTGGGGGAGCCATGAAGAGATTGATTGTTTGCATTTTGAGGTTTGCTATTACGCTCCGATTGAGTGGGCTTTGAAGCAGGGACTGAAGAGTTTTGATCCAGGAGCAGGGGGGAGCCACAAACGTCGGCGTGGGTTTGTGGCTCGACCTCATACCAGCCTGCATCGCTGGTATGAGCCCCAGATGGAAGGACTGATTCGTGGCTGGCTCGGCAAGGTCAATCCACTGATGCTCGAGGAGATTGAGGCGATCAATGCTGAGCTCCCTTTTCGAAAAGAGACGCCATCCCTTGCTCTGTAAGTTGAGAAGAGCCTTGCAGCCAGATTGAACCAGACCAACAGTGCCATAGACCTCAACGCCTGTGCTCAGCTGGATGATCAGTTGTCGCAGCGATTTATAGCCTTAGACCCGTTGGGTTATTTCTTGATTCGCGTGGATGTTGCTGCCGCTGAATTGGTTGTTGAGCACTACGGCAACACGATTGATGAGCAAGGCCTTGCACGAGATCCAGATTCCGGGGAAGTGATTGCTTGCCGGAAGGGTGGCCCTAGAACGCCTACGGCCGTGTTGCGTGGGCGCACAGCAAAAGAACTGGGGATTGCCTTGTGCGAAGGGGACGGAAACCATCCCCTAAGCCGTTTGGATCATGCGCTGTATTTGGGCCGGGAACTTCAGAAGGCAGAACAGTGTTTGCGCGTTGGAAGCCCTTACGTTCAGGATTAATCCCTCAAACAGGCTGAAGCTCGCGAGAGTTGCTGGGTTCTTCTGGTGGCAATGATTCCAGCTGCTCACGGATTTCCTGTTGCACAATCGCTCTGTACTCCATGAAATGTTCGTTGTGTGCAAGGACAACGATGAACTGCTCAAGCATGGCTGGATTCTGGCGAGCCATGCCAAACAGATAGCGCCAAAAGCGCCCGCGAGTATCGCGTTTTAGGCCTTGACGCCAGATCACGATCGATAGTGCTTTGATATCAGTCCAGGTAGGCAACTTGCTGGTTCCTTTCCAGCGTGGCGCTCCCATTTTTAAGTAGTAGGAATAAACCCGATCCATGTAGGCATTGGGTTCGTAAAGCGTGCAAAATGCTTCGACATATTCGTTGGCAATGTCACGAATGGGTCGGGTTGGTTTGAAGTTAAGCAAATTCGTTTGGTTAACACCCTTGGCAGCCGATTCGTCTTGAATCAAGCGACCTTCTTTTTCAAGACGATGCCATAGGGCTGTGTTGGGAAGGGCTTGCAGCATTCCCATCATGGCTGCAGGAATTCCTGTACGGGTTACGAAATCAACGATCCGTAAGCCAGCACCATCTTTTTCTCCATCGAAACCAATGATGAATCCAGCCATCACCCGAATGCCATTGGCCGTAATGCGGTCAACAGCGGCATCGAGTGGATTGCGAGTGTTTTGAACTTTTCTCGCGGTTTCTAGGCTGGCTTCATCGGGAGTTTCAATGCCAAGGAACACGCTTTCAAAACGAGCTTCGTGCATCATTCGCATCATTTCGTCGTCATCGGCTAAATCGACGGATGCCTCAGTTGCAAAACTGAACGGGTAGCCACGGTCTTCTTGCCAGGCTTTGATTTGCGGCAGCAAAAGCTTCGCATTGCGCTTGTTGCCGATGAAATTGTCATCGACCAGGAAGATCGAACGCCTCCATCCAAGGTCATAAAGCGATTGCAATTCAGCAACCAACTGCTCAGGTGTTTTGGTGCGTGGTTTGCGTCCGTAGAGAACGATGATGTCGCAAAATTCGCAATTGAATGGACAGCCCCGCGAGAACTGGACGCTCATGGAGTCATAGGCCTCGAGCTGCAGCAGGTCAAAGCGAGGGATTGGGGTGGAGGTCACATCAGGCTTTTCTCCTTCTGCGCTGAACCGACCGCTGCGATCCCCCCTCTGGATGGCTTCGATAAACAGGGGCAGGGTGATTTCCCCCTCATCCAAGATTTTGAAATCGGCGTCCGCAATTTCTGGCGCATCAGGGGTGGAGCTGGCGTAGGGGCCTCCAACCGCGACTGGAATCCCACGACTCCTTGCTTCGTTGATCTGTTGTTGCATGTCGTCCTTCTGGACGATCATTCCTGAGATCACCACCAGCTCGGCCCAATCCCATTCGGCAGAGGTCACTTCGCGCACGTTGCGATCCACCAACTTCATCTCCCATTCCTGGGGAAGGAGGGCTGCAACCGTGACGAGGCCTAAAGGCGGTAGCAACACCTTTCGGTTGACCAGTTCCAGAATTTTTTCGTAACTCCAGAACGTCTTGGGAAATTGGGGATAGACGAAAAGGGTGCGCATGGTGGTATCGGGAGAGCTAAGCGTTCGGGGAAGCCGGCCAACCCTCAATGCAGACCGGTTATTAATCCGTAGATTTCGATGCGTACAAGCTTAAGCGTGTTTGCAAGCATCTCGGCAAGGTTTCTGATCTAATGGTTGCTGCAATCTGTGTCTGTTATGGGCGTCGCTATCTACTTGGGTCTTGTGGCTGCTGGTTTGGTCGCAGCTTTTGTTCTCAGCACGATTCTGCGCGGCATCAAGCTGATTTGATTTCGTTCATCGGCATTCCACCGCGACGCCAGATCTCACCTAAGGAGAGAATCAGGCCAATTCCTCCTGCAATCGCGAATGTTGCTTGCAATCCAAGACTGATTGTGAGTTGAGCTGCGATCAGGCCACTTAACCCTCCACCACCCAAAAAAGCGATTTGGCTTAATCCGGCCATCCGTCCTCTGAGCACCTGCTTTGAGCCAACCTGGGTGATCAAATTGGCGCTACTGAGAAGTCCAGCGGTTCCAGCGCCAATCAGCCAAACCATCAACAGCACGATGGGAACAAATTTGCTGCTGGCCATTCCAAGTTGAGCGATCGCTGTGATCAAGGCGAAACAACCGAGCGTGAGGCCGGGACGGCTGCTGAATTTGTGGCTGTTGCGTTGCAAGACGATCCCACCGGTGATGCTTCCTGCGGCCAGCACACTTGTGAATAAACCAAGGTCTTGAGGGCTTGGCCCGAGGGTGTCGGCGGCAATCAGGGGTGCCAGGCCTGGGTGAAAGAACCCCACGATGCAGATCAAGGCTGTGAACTTGAGCACGTGCCGTAAAACGGGTCCGCATTCTTTCCAGGCAGCCTTAAGGGTGGTGGAGCTTGTCGTGCTGCTGAGTTGTTCAATCGATCGGTTTGGCTTCAGCAGCCAGATCACGCTGGCAATGGGTAATAAATAGGTGAGGGCATCGAGGCTGAGGGCTGTGGCTGGTCCCGTCAAAGCCACAAGCCACCCCCCGATCGGAGGTCCGACTAATTTTCCAACATTGAAAACCACCGAAAAGCTGGTGAGGTACGGCGCCAATGTGCGTGGGTCATCCACCAGCAGGGCGCAGTATTTATTGCGGGCAGTGAGTTCGTAGGCACTGGCAATCCCCATGAGCAGGGTGCTGGCGAGCAGCACAGCAACCTGGGCCGTTCCCTCCAAAAGAGGAATCGATAGGGCCCCAAGGAGCCCTGCTCCGAGGAGCGCCCATTGCGCCTGAATGAGCACCTGCTCGCAGCCGATTCGATCGGTGCGAACACCGGCGGCTCCACTCACGATCAGGGTCGGGAGTGAGAGAGCTGCAAAATGCAGGGCGAGCAACATGGCGTTGTCGGTGCCGCTCATCAAGATCCAACCTTTGGCGGTGAGACCTGCGAAAGAACCAGCTGTGCTTAACCCTGAGGCAATGAGAAAAATTGTGCGTTGCCGTTCATGCCAGCTGGGGCTTCTGATCACGTCGCACCGCGAGCTGCGGCGACCATGTGAGCAGCACCGACCACTCGGCCGGTGAGGTCGTAGATGTCTGCGCCTGTGATCTGAACCGGCACCATGGTTCCGGGATGGACTTGCAGTCCGTTATCCCCTGGCTGCACCAGCACTTCTCCGTCCACTTCCGGCGCGAAGCGGGAACATCGGCCAATCATTTCCCCGGTGGAGGGATTGTGTTGCTCCACTAAAACATCCACGGTTTTGCCAATCCAAGAGGCATTGCGAGCAGCGGAAATGGGCTGTTGCAAGGTCATTAACTTGTCCTTGCGCGCGATGGCAATCTCCTCAGGGACTGAATTTGGGAGGGTTGCAGCCGCCGTGCCGTCTTCTGGCGAGAAGGTGAAGATGCCAACGTGATCAAAGCGTTGACGTTCTAAAAATCCGGCCAAATGTTCGAATTGTTCCTCTGTTTCGCCGGGAAATCCCACAATCAATGTGGTGCGAAGAATGGCCTCAGGGAGTTGTTCACGAATCTGATCCAGCAATCGTTCATTGACATCGGCTTGCCAAGGGCGATTCATCGCTCTCAACACCTCAGGATGGCTGTGCTGAAGCGGTAAATCGAGATAGGGCAGCACATTGGGAACATCTCGATAGGCCGCAAGAACCTCTGGGGTGAGGCCCGTGGGATAGGCGTAGTGGACGCGAATCCAGGGGATTTCCACGTCGCCGAGTGCCTTGAGAAGGTCGGCAAGGCGGGGCTTGCCATAGAGGTCCAAGCCGTAATTGGTGGTGATCTGACTGATCAGGATCAATTCTTGAACCCCTTGTGCTGCCAGCTGATGGGCTTCAGCCACGATCGATTCGATCGTTCTTGAGCGTTGATTTCCGCGCAGATGGGGAATGATGCAAAACGCGCAGCGGTAGTCGCAGCCTTCAGCGACTTTTAAGTAGGCAACCGCTTCTCCTGTGGTGCGATACCGGGGCAGATTTTCGTCGGCCACAAACGTTGGCGTCTCACTGACGCGGTTCACCCGCTCACCGGCTTCTACCTGCTGCAGCACCTCCACAATGTGCTGATAGTCACCGGTGCCCACGATCGCTTTTGCCTCTGGTATCGACTCCAGAAGCTCGTCCTGAAAATGCTGGGCCAGACATCCGGCAATGATCAGCTCCTTGCCTTGCTCTGCAAGTCCCACAAGGGTTCGTACGGACTCTTCGCGGGCGTCTTGAATGAAGCTGCAGGTATTCACCACCACCAGGTTGGCGTCGTTTTCATCGCTGCTCACCCCATAGCCGGCCTCAGCGAGAAGTCCGAGCATGTGCTCTGTATCCACGCGATTTTTCTCGCAGCCCAGATGGGCGAAGGCCACGGTGGGCCGTTCCGAGAGGCTGTTGCCTGTTTTGGCGTCCCCGGCCATGGCATGACCCTGCAATCCCTCACTTTAGGAGCGGATGAACGGATGACACCCATGCTTCAACGCTGAATTGCTCACGCTTTGCTGCCAAAATCAGGGTTAATTGATCGCCTTTGATGGCAACTCAGCGTCTCACCAGCCGACGCCGGCAGGACCAAGGTTCGAAATGGGTCCGAATTGTGATGGCCGTTTTGGCCACGGTCGGCGTGATCGATACGGGGTCGATCACCCTGAAGTTTTGGGGAGTGCTCGGGGATCTCACCTGCCCGATGGGCGCGGGTGGTTGCGACAAGGTCCTGAATAGCCCCTGGGGCACATTGTTTCAGGGAGATGGGTTCAGCATTCCCCTCTCTTTTGCAGGCTTGATTGCCTATCTCGCAGTCCTGGTCATGGCGGTTGTGCCTTTGCTCCCAGGTTTGTCGGAGAACAAAGCTGACTTGTCTCGCCGCACCTGGTGGGGCTTGTTCACGGTCTCCCTCGTGATGGCTGTGTTCAGCCTGGTGCTCGTGGGTCTGATGGTGATCAAGATCCAGGCCTTCTGTTTTTTCTGCGTTCTTTCGGCTCTGCTCTCCCTCTGCTTGTTGGTGTTGTCATTGGTTGGAGGTGGATGGGACGACCCCTCCCAACTGCTGTTTCGAGGCTTCCTTCTCGCTCTTGCCGTGTTGCTTGGTGGCCTGATTTGGGCTTCCGTGCTGGATCCTGCCCGTCCTGATGCCGTTGCCACAGGCCCAGGCGCAGCTCCCCCGGTGCTCACCGAGAGCAACCCAGCAAAAATCTCTCTTGCCGAACATCTCACGGCCTCGGGGGCGGTGATGTACAGCGCCTATTGGTGCCCTCATTGCCATGAACAGAAGGAGCTCTTCGGCAAAGAAGCTGCCGACACTCTCAAAGTTGTTGAATGCGCCCCAACAGGTCAAAACAACGACGCCAAGCTTTGCCAGAGCAAGGGCATTGAGGGCTTCCCAACCTGGGAGATCAACGGAGAGCTGGACTCTGGTGTGAAAAAGCTTCCAGATCTCGCACGTCTGTCTGGATATCAGGGCCCCAAGGACTTCTAAACACAAGAACCAACTACTAAGAGGTCACTGCTCTCGTTCCGATGGCTTGGCCTTTTATTTGGCGGCTATGGCGGCACCATTGAGGTAAGGGGGCTGGGGTGTCATTACGGAAGTGTCCGCCCCTGCTTTCCTTTCGGAACAAACAAGCCTCCAAAAGCAAAGAACTCGCTTGCTGGCGATGAAGCAGATCCAACATCAGGTTCAGCTCTGCCCGCCTGCTTTCATCGAGAAGGGTGCTCCGCTCAGGATGTTGTTGCTGCATCAACTTGAGGGGAGTCATCGCTTCCAAGATTGGCGTTGCTTTCTGCAGCGTTTTCAACACGTCCCTCATGCCATGAGCTGATCGGTCAACGCCGGCCACACGCCAGCACTCTGATCTCAGCCATTGGATGGATTGGCTTAGCTCTTGTTCGCTGAACGCTTGATGATCCTGAACGTTGTCTGATGGTGCTTCCGTGCGTTGTTCCTCGGTGGTGGCTTTTGAGAGTGGATCGCCAAGGTCGATGTCACGCAATTGCCTTGCGAAGACAAGGCATTCCATCAAAGAGTTGCTGGCGAGGCGATTGGCTCCATGCAGACCGGTGCAGGCCACTTCGCCAACGGCGTAAAGGCCAGGAAGGCTGGTTGTCGCTTTCAAATCGGTGGCGACACCTCCCATCCAGTAGTGGGCTGCTGGAGCCACTGGAATGGGCTGTTCTTCTGGGTTGATTCCAAAGTTGTGGCAGCGTTCAAGGATGTTGGGAAAGCGCCGTTGCAAGGTTTCAGCGTCGATGGGGGTGAGGTCCAGGCCCATATGAGCGACGCCCTGGGCCTGCATGCGACGAACCAGCGCGCGACTGACCTGATCTCTTGGGGCTAAGTCTTTTCCAGCGAGTTCTTGGACGGGGCTTTGTCCCAGGGCGTCGACAAGGAGAGCCCCCTCTCCGCGGACGGCCTCAGAGATCAAGAAGCAGGGTGCATGTTCAAGCTTGAGGGCTGTGGGATGGAACTGAATGAATTCCAGATCTTCGATGGCCGCTCCCGCTTGCCAGGCCAGCGCAACACCTTCACCACAGGCCTGTGCTGGGTTGGTCGTGTTGGTGTAAAGGTGCCCGCCACCGCCGGTGGCTAGGACCACAGCACGGGCGGGGATCCAGTGAAGCCTCGGGCCTTCGAGTACCTGGACGCCACAGCAGCGATTGTCTTGCACCCAGAGCTGGGTGACCCGTACGCCTCGGCGATGCTGCAAGCCAGGACGAGCATCCACGCGTTCTCGCAAGACATCCACCAAGGCTTTGCCCGTGCGGTCTTGCACATGCAGAACCCTTCGATGACTGTGGGCCGCCTCCAGGGTGGTCGCGAGTGATCCATCCGGGTTGCGATCAAACTCCATGCCGAGTTCTTGAAGTCTGAGCACGCTTTGCGGGGCTTCATCAACCAACAGGCGCACCGCATCGCCATCACATAGCCCAGCGCCTGCTCTCACGGTGTCTTCGCCGTGGCTTCCAGCGTTGTCGTTGGAACGGGTAACTGCCGCGATTCCTCCTTGAGCCCAGCGACTCGACGATCGCCGACTCGTGTTTCGATTGAGGAGCAGGACCCGAAGACCCGCTGGAAGCTCCAAACATGTCATCAGTCCGGCAGCACCGGCGCCAATCACGATCACATCCCAGGGCCCAGGCGCAATCGGATCGATAGAGGTTGCGTGGCTGCTCATGGGAGCAAAAACCGCCAGTGCACCTGGCGGTTCAAGCTTGGATCAGTGTTAACGGTACTGACCGTCGTTGATGCGATCGAAGCCCTCGTTGAGCGCAATCGATGGAGCTGTGACCACAAAATTGTCGCGGTATTTCTCGAACAATTCTTTCTGACGTTCGGAAAGGTCGAGATCTAAAACGTCATCGACGTTCTCATAGGGACCTCCGAGAACAATTTTTCCCGCGAAGGTGGGGTACATCCCAGGAAATTGCTGAAAGCGGCGCACAGAGGAATTGTTTAGATCAACCTTGTCGCCACGTTCGGCGAGTTTGTCGTCTGCGACATTTCTGATCTCAGCGGCAGAAACACTGGGGGGAACGAGAAGGCCTATCAGTAGGCCAGCGATCACAACCAAGCCCGTCAGCCAGGACAACAGGCGCTTCATCTGAACTCTCCGTCGGGATTCGGAACATAACTTCCGGCAGCGCCGGTACGGAAACCATACAAGTGCAGAACCCTTTTGCTGCCTCAGCACAGTCAGGCGTTCGCAGTTCGTTTCAGATCAGACCGCTCAGGCTTGGGACTGAGAGGGAGAGCCCGAGAAACAAAGCATCGATAAACAGAGTGGTGGAAAGGACAGCAGCGGCCACTCTCCAAGCCTCTTGATGCTCTGAAGGCCTGGCTGATTGCGTCCAACACTGTTTTGCCAACCAGAGGATCAGCCCTGCGGCTGCAGAGAGAATCAAGAGAGAAACAGGCTGCAAAACCAGCTTTGCTGCTTCGCTGAGCAGAAAGGGGGCTTCGCTCGATGTGGCTTGAACAACCTGTGGCCAAAACGACATGACTCCGGTCAGGGCCATGGTGATATCGGTGAAGGCGGTGCCCAGGAGTGAGGCTAAATAAAAGGAACAGCTCAGCTTCCAGCGACTCTTCAGCCCGCCAATGGCTAGCGGTACGGCGATGGCCTCTATGGGTAAGTGCCACACCGGATGCATGCGCAGCCATCCCCAGAAAAGGGTGCCAGCGAGCCAACTGCCGCTGAACCCCACCAGCAGGGTTCCCGCTCGCTTCCAAGCAGCATTGCCAACCTGTGCGGCCACGATCCCCGTCGTCAGGAGGACTGCGGTGAACAGACAGGAGCTAAACGGGTGAAAGCGAACCCAGGGTGCTTGGAAGAAGACTGGCAGAACAACCAACGCCGATGCCCAGAAGGACAACGAGCGAGGAAACGAAACCGATGGTGCCTGAGAAATAATCAGGCTCTTCTTGTCCGTTGTTGGCGTCTGAATCAGACCACTCAGCAAAAGTGCTTCCCCGATGAGGTAACTAAAGGACTCGAAGATTAGAAGATTTGAACCGGTTGTTGGGATCTGGCGCCTAACAATGATCAAAACGTCGCCAACCTCGTCGTCCTTAACACGTGCGGCTTGTCTCGTTGTGGCTCATAGTCTTATAGCCCTCATTTAAAGAGCGCTTTGACGCCAGATCCCGGACTGCTGGAAGCTTGCTGGCGTGACTTTGTGCTTGGTGTCGTGCAGGGGCTCACGGAATTTTTGCCGATCAGCAGCACGGCCCATCTCAAAGTTGTTCCTCTTCTTGCCGGATGGGATGACCCTGGGGTGTCGGTGACTGCCGTGATTCAACTAGGCAGCATCGTTGCTGTAATTGCCTATTTCCGTGCTGATTTGGCGGGAGTGCTCAAAGGCATCAGTGGAGCTGTCCGCCGCGGGCAATGGCGTGAACCTGAGGCGCGGCTTGGGATTGCGATGGTGATTGGCACCATACCTATTTTGATTGCTGGTTTTTGCATCAAGTTTTTTTGGCCTGACTACGCAATCTCTCCACTAAGAAGTGTTCCGGCCATTGCCGTGGTGTCGATTGTGATGGCACTTCTCTTGGGCTTTGCTGAACGGATCGGGCCGCGAATGAAGCAGCTCACTCAGGTGGAAGGACGAGATGGATTGGTTGTGGGTTTAGCCCAGGTGCTGGCGCTGATCCCTGGCGTTTCTCGTTCGGGAAGCACGCTCACGGCATCCCTCTTTGATGGATGGAAGCGCGCGGATGCAGCGCGCTTCTCATTTTTGTTAGGGATTCCTGCCATCACGATTGCAGGATTGGTGGAATTGAAGGACGCCTTTTCAGAGCCCAGCGCGGGGGGGGTGTTACCTGTTTTCGTGGGGATCTGCTCTGCGGCAGTGGTGTCCTGGCTTGCCATCGACTGGCTCATTAAATATCTCCAGAGCCACAGCACCTGGGTTTTTGTGGTGTACCGGTTGCTATTTGGAGTGCTGCTTCTGGTCTGGTGGTCTGGTTCGGCATCAAACTGAACGAAGTTGACCGTGAGCCCCGTGTGGAATGAACCTTCTGCCGGTGTTGCTGTTTCGGCTCTTGATCCGGATCGTGCTTCTCGCCAGCCCTCACCAGCTGTGGTGGCATCGGTCGAGCCTGGATCGATCGGAGAGGACCTTGGCTTTGAGCCTGGCGATCAGCTGTTAAGCATCAACGGTGTTCGACCTCGAGACCTGATCGATTACCGCTATTTGATAGTGGAAGAAGAGTTGCATCTAGAGATACGCGATGCAGCAGGGGCGCTCCATCAGGTGGATCTGGAAAAGGATGAGGACGACGGCCTAGGGCTGGCTTTTACAGAAGCCTTGTTTGATGGATTGCGTCAGTGCAGCAACGCCTGTGCCTTCTGCTTCATCGATCAGCAACCACCTGGCCATCGCAGCAGCCTTTATCTCAAGGATGACGACTATCGCTTGAGTTTTCTCTACGGCTCTTACCTCACCCTGACGAATCTCAGTGATTCCGATTGGCACAGGATTGAACAACAGCGTCTGTCTCCTTTATTTGTTTCTGTTCATGCCACGGACCCTGATCTGCGCTCGAGCCTTTTGCAGAATCCACGAGCCGGTCAGCTGTTGCAGCAACTGGCTTGGTTCGCCGAACGCGATTTGCAGATCCACGCGCAAGTGGTGGTGTGCCCCGATCAAAACGATGGAGAGGCGCTGCTGCGCACCCTTCAGGATTTGGCGCAATTTGCAGGCGGTGACTGGCCCGCAGTGCTCTCTGTCGCTGTTGTGCCGGTTGGCCTGACTCGGTTCCGGCCGGCATCTGATGGCTTACGTGCGGTCACTCCAGTGGATGCCAGGAAGGTGATTGCCGCGGTGGAACCTCTTCAGAAGGAGTTTCAGCTCAAGTTTGAAAGCAATTTTGCCTGGCTTTCAGACGAGTGGTACTTGATTGCGGGGTTGTCGTTGCCCTCGCGGGCGAGCTACGAAGACTTTCCTCAGCAGGAAAATGGGGTTGGCAGTATCCGGGCGTTTCTCGCTTCGCTGGATGAGGCCACCACCAATCTTCCCCGGTCTGTTGAGACACCAGTGAGGAGCAGCTGGGTGGTGGGACGCTTGGTTGCCAATGCCCTGGAACCTGTCCTGCAGAGGCTCAATGCGGTGGAGGGAGTTCAGCTCAGCTTGCATGGCCTCCCAAGCCCTTACTGGGGGCAAGATCAAGTCGTCACTGGCTTGCTCACCGGACAAGACCTTCTTGATGGCCTCATCGATCAAGATCTTGGTGATCAGCTTTTGCTGCCTTCCGTCATGCTCCGTCAGGGAGACCCGGTGTTTTTGGACGACATGACCTTGGATCAATTAAGGGCGACTTTGCCAGTTCCGGTCCGAATCGTGCATGGAGCAGCTGAGATCGTGGCCTCTGCACTCGGCTCCAATGAAAAAAGCACCTAAACTCCGCAAAGTTCCAGTTTTATTGTGCTCCGGACAGCTGCTCATATTTTTCTAATTGCAGGTTGTCTGCCTGTGTTTGGCGCGTCGACTGCACTTGCTGAGGCTGTAAATGGCGAGTCGACTTCCTCTGATTCATTTCTGATGGATCAATCGACTCTGCCTAACGCCCTTGAGCTCAAAGGATCTCGTCCTAAGGCCGATCCATCGGTCATGCCACCAGCCGCAACAACGCTTCCTGAGGACTTGGATGCGCTGAAGTCACCAGATAGTCTCGCCCTACCCGATCTCCCTTCTCAGGTCACGATCCGTGAACTTCGCCCGTTAACGCTCCAAGACGTAGAGCAGCTAGTTGAAGTTAATAATCCCCGCTTGAAAGCTGCTGCAAGTCAAGTTGAACAGGCTAAATCAGGAGTTCTTGCTGCGATTTCAGCTTGGTATCCCACCGTGAATCTCACAGCGAATGGACTTCCTCAATATTTAGATGGTGAGCAATACCGAAATCCTGATTTTGCGCAGACTGCTTTTAACCCCGAAACTGGGCTTTCCGAGCCAAAGCCAAATACTTACACAACCCAATGGTCAGCTAATTTTTCTGCTCAAGTTCGATGGAATCTGATAGATCCCAAGCGGGTTCCGCAAATTTCTGCGGCACGCGATAATTTTGAGAAAGCAAGTGATGCTTATCTCATTGCATTGAGGGAGTTAAGGCTTCAATCTTCAACTAGTTATTTTCGGCTTCAGCGTCAAGATGAACAGGTCAGGATTGGTCAGCAATCGGTGCGAGCTTCGCTTTTAAGCTTACGTGATGCTCGTGCTCGTTATCAGGCTGGAGTCGCTACTAAATTAGAGGTCTTAGAAGCACTGACGCAATTAGCCAGAGATCGTGAAGTGCTCACCTCCGGTCTGGCTAGTCAGTCTCAAGCTCGTAGAGCTCTAGCTGCTTTGCTCGACCTTCCACAGGATGTGACCCCTACAGCCGCTGATCCATCTCGTGTGCTGGGTACATGGCAGCCATCACTTCAGGAAAGTATTATCGCTGCTTATGCGTTTAGGGAAGAATTAGATCAATTTATTCTTGATATTTCAATCAACAACAGCAATGCGAACGCAGCCCTTGCAGCGGTGCAGCCAGTCCTAAGCATTTTTAATAACTTCAATACGAGCAAAAATCAGGGACAAGCCACTCAAACGGGCTCCATTGACATGGCTGATTACAGCTGGAATGTAAGCAATGCAGTTGGTCTAAACGCCACATGGGCCATTTTTGACGGTGGGCGTGCGCGTGCTCAGTACCGCCAAAATAAGCAGCGAGCCGAGGAGAGCAAATTCAACTTTGCTTCCGAACGTGATCGCATTCGTTCTCAAGTCGAAGAAAGTTTTTATAACCTCCGCAAAGCAACTCAAAATATTCACACCACTTCCACTGAAGTTCTTTCATCGGCTGAGTCGCTGCGATTAGCTCGCCTGCGCTTCCAGGCTGGTGTGACCACTCAACGGGAAGTCGTGGACACTCAGAGGGACCTTACAAATGCTGAGGTTCGCTATGCCAATGCGATTACTGAATACAACATCAGCATTGCTCAATTGCGTCGTCGTACTGGACTTGATCAAGTAATGGCATGTTCTGCACTTAATTTGCCAGCTACAAAGCCAAATGAGGCCAATATTGATGTCCCTATCGAGCCGCAACCCAATCGTCCTGCTTGTGAAGCTCCAGTTCCTGTCGTTCAGGGCTGATTCGAGTGCCTGAGCCGCTTACTCCTCAGCAACTCCAGCGGGTACATCGTCTACTCGACCAAGTTGCTGAACGTCAGCGCAATGATTTCGGCCACATCGTGTTCGACGTCAAACCTGATGGAAGTCTGATCACCGCCTGCGATCGCTGGAGTGATGCTGCCTTTGTTCAGGGACTTGAGGAGATTGCTCCTGGCGAGGGGGTGCTCAGCGAAGAGGGCAGTCAGGAGTGTCCGTCCAGCCGTGCCTACTGGGTGGTTGATCCATTGGATGGAACCACTAATTTTGCGGCGGGGATTCCCTACTGGGCTATCTCGATCGCACGCTTCGTGGATGGTGAGCCGTCGGAGGCGTTTCTCGACATCCCTTCCTTGCACCAAAGGATCGTGGCGATTCGAGGACAGGGGGCTTGGCGGAATCACAAACGTTTGACTCCTGAGAGCAGGGTTGCTGCTGGTAGTTCTTGCGTCTCGCTTTGCAGTCGATCCATTCGCGTTCTTCAGAAAAGACCAGACCAGTCCTTTCCTGGAAAAATTCGTCTCCTGGGTGTTGCAAGCCTCAATTTGGTGAGTGTGGCGATGGGGCAAACCGCAGGTGCACTCGAGGCCACTCCCAAAATTTGGGATCTAGCCGCAGCTTGGCTCGTGCTGACGGAACTGGGCTGCCCACTGATTTGGTTGGGCCCTCACCCTGCTCATTTGCAACCAGGATGCGATCTCTCAGAGATGGGCTTCCCTGTGGTTGCTGCTGGCTCTCAGAAGCAGCTAGAGCGCTTAGCGCCATGGGGAGAGTCTCTGCTGAAGGGTTGAGCTCTGTTTCTTTTCGCGCACGCCTTGCGAAAAGGGAGAGTGTTGGGTTATGGTTTTGGACTGCGCGGGGGAGTTTGCTCCGAAG
>NZ_UCNZ01000014.1:0-5518 GCF_900474245.1 Synechococcus sp. UW179B | reverse complement strand
AAATTATTGAAGCATAAGACAGATTGTTTGTGCGAGCTTTATGAAGTTATTCTTTTGAATGATGGAGTGTAGGGTCGGCTCACAGAGTATATAAAGTTAAATTTTTTACAATGGAGAGTTTGATCCTGGCTCAGGACGAACGCTGGCGGCGGGCTTAACACATGCAAGTCGAAGGAGAAGGAAGGAGCTTGCTCTTTCTGGAGACTGGCGGACGGGTGAGTAACGCGTAGCTAACCTGCCTTTAACTGGGGGATAACATTCCGAAAGGGATGCTAATACCGCATAAAGCAACTGGATCGCATGATCCTGGTTGTTAAAAATTTCGATTGGTTAAAGAGGGGGCTGCGTGCTATTAGTTAGTTGGTGAGGTAACGGCTCACCAAGGCGATGATAGCTAGGGGGTCTGAGAGGATGATCCCCCACACTGGGACTGAGACACGGCCCAGACTCCTACGGGAGGCAGCAGTGAGGAATCTTGCGCAATGGGCGAAAGCCTGACGCAGCCACGCCGCGTGCCGGATGAAGGCCCTATGGGTTGTAAACGGCTTTTAAGGAGGAAGAACGTACGAGTTTCGACTTGTAGTGACGGTACTCCTTGAATAAGCACCGGCTAACTCCGTGCCAGCAGCCGCGGTAATACGGAGGGTGCAAGCGTTGTCCGGAATCATTGGGTGTAAAGGGTGCGTAGGCGGGCGTCTAAGTCTGGGGTGAAATCTTGCCGCTTAACGGTAAAATGGCCTTGGATACTGGGCGTCTTGAGTGTAGAAGAGGTAAGTGGAATTCGTAGTGTAGCGGTGAAATGCATAGATATTACGAAGAACATCAGTGGCGAAGGCGGCTTACTGGTCTACAACTGACGCTGAGGCACGAAAGCGTGGGGAGCGAACAGGATTAGATACCCTGGTAGTCCACGCTGTAAACGATGCATACTAGGTGTTGGTCTTTCGGGGCCAGTGCTGCAGTTAACGCATTAAGTATGCCACCTGGGGAGTACGTCGGCAACGATGAAACTCAAAGGAATTGACGGGGGCCCGCACAAGCGGTGGAGCATGTGGCTTAATTCGATGCAACGCGAGGAACCTTACCTGGGCTAAATCTACAGCGCTACCTCTGGAAACAGAGGGTTCTCTATGAGACGCTATAGAAGGTGCTGCATGGCTGTCGTCAGCTCGTGCCGTGAGGTGTTGGGTTAAGTCCCGCAACGAGCGCAACCCCTGTGGTTAGTTACCAGCACATAATGGTGGGGACTCTAGCCAGACTGCCTACGCAAGTAGTGAGGAAGGTGGGGACGACGTCAAGTCATCATGGCCCTTACGTCCAGGGCTGCACACGTGCTACAATGGATGGTACAGAAGGTCGCCACCTAGCAATAGGGCGCAAATCTTTAAAACCATTCTCAGTTCGGATCGGAGTCTGCAACTCGACTCCGTGAAGTTGGAATCGCTAGTAATCGCGTATCAGCAATGACGCGGTGAATACGTTCCCGGGCCTTGTACACACCGCCCGTCAAGCGATGGAAGTCAGGAGTACCTGATGTCGCCCCAATAAGGGGTGCCTAGGGTAAGCCTGGTAACTGGCGCTAAGTCGTAACAAGGTAGCCGTACCGGAAGGTGCGGCTGGATCACCTCCTTTCAAGGAGAGCCTTGCTAGCCGGGTATATATACACCGGCAAGCGATGAACCTACACAACTACCATAAGTAGTTCGTTACAAACAATCTGTCCTATGCTGCAACGATGAAGGAAAGCAGAGCAGCGGAGGAGGCCTGTGGCCGGCGTTCGGCGCCAGGGCAATCCCCGAGTAATGTTGGGGCTTGTAGCTCAGGTGGTTAGAGCGCACGCCTGATAAGCGTGAGGTCGGAGGTTCAAGTCCTCCCAAGCCCACTTTTCTAGACCAAGGAAGAGGGGCTATAGCTCAGCTGGCTAGAGCACTGCCTTTGCAAGGCAGGGGTCCAGGGTTCGAATCCCTGTAGCTCCACGAAATTGAAGTAAAGATGTGAGATTGAAGTAAGATATGAGAGGGTGTAAACCCCGGAAAGTCACATCGGTTTTATTGAAAGAATGTAATAATTGTTTCCGGCGGTCTTTCGAGGCTAAAGGAAGTGATGGTAAAAAATACAGCTCGCCCGTGCTACGGGCAGTTCTTTGACATGGTGAAAAAGTATAACAATGTATAAAGAGCGGCAATCGAATGATTGTCAGCTCATATAGTATGTTTGATTTGTCCGTTTTTTAAACGGATGGAGATAACATGCGCCTAGGGTAGCTGTACGTGGTAGTACACGTGCAGCCCACAAGAGTAATAGCTCAAGCAATTGAGTATGTTCCTTGTACCGCCGAGAGGTAGTGCAAGCCATATAAAATAAGCAATTAAGGGCACACGGTGGATGCCTAGGCATGCAGAGGCGAAGAAGGACGTGTAAAGCTGCGATAAGCTGCGGGGAGTTGCAAAAGAACTGTGATCCGCGGATTTCCGAATGGGGCAACCCACTCTAATTTATTAGGGTATCCTTTCGAGGAGGCATACCCGGGGAACTGAAACATCTAAGTACCCGGAGGAAGAGAAAACAATCAAGTGATTCCGCAAGTAGTGGCGAGCGAACGCGGAACAGCCCAAACCGCATCCTACGGGGTGCGGGGTAGTAGGACCTGCGTAATTCAAGTAATCTTAAATCGAAGCTGTCTGGAAAGCAGCGCCACAGAAGGTGAAAGCCCTGTAGGTGTACCGATTATTTGAAGGCGGGTATCCTGAGTAGCGCGAGACCGGTGAAATCTTGCGTGAACCAGCCGGCACCATCCGGTAAGGCTAAATACATCTGCATGACCGATAGTGAACCAGTACCGTGAGGGAAAGGTGAAAAGAACGCCGAGAAGGCGAGTGAAATAGTACCTGAAACCGTGTGCTTACAAGCGGTCGGAGCTGCATTTATGCAGTGACGGCGTGCCTTTTGTATAATGAGCCTACGAGTTGCTCCTGTTGTGCGAGGTTAAGCCCCTAAGGGGTGGAGCCGTAGCGAAAGCGAGTCTGAATAGGGCGTGCAGTACAGCGGGGCAGACGCGAAACCAAGTGATCTATCCATGGTCAGGGTGAAGCGGTGGTAAGACACCGTGGAGGCCCGAACCGGTTGACGTTGAAAAGTCTTCGGATGAACTGTGGATAGGGGTGAAAGGCCAATCAAACTTGGAGATAGCTCGTACTCCCCGAAATATATTTAGGTATAGCGTTTGATTTTGTCTGCCTGGAGGTAGAGCACTGATTAGGCTAGGGCCCTTCACCGGGTACCAACCCTAGACAAACTCCGAATACCAGCGCAGAGCCATCAAGCAGTCAGTGGCAGGGTGATAACGTCCTGTCGCGAGAGGGGAACAACCCAGACCACCAGCTAAGGTCCCTAAATTCCGACTAAGTTGATCAAAGAAAGTTGAGTTGCTTAGACAACTAGGAGGTTGGCTTAGAAGCAGCCATTCCTTTAAAGAGTGCGTAATAGCTCACTAGTCAAGCGACTCGGCGTCGATAATAATCGGGCATAAGTCGGATACCGAAGCTGTGGGATTTAACGATCGGTAGGGGAGCATTCCAGTCAGCGCAGAAGCAGCGCCCGCGAGGGGCCGTGGAGCGGCTGGAAGCGAAAATGTAGGCATGAGTAACGATAAGACGGGTGAAAAACCCGTCCACCGTAAACCCAAGGGTTCCTGATCAACGCTAATCGGATCAGGGTTAGTCGAGACCTAAGGTGTACCCGGTGAGGCCGGGGAAGCCGATGGCAAAGCGGTTAAATATTCCGCTACCGAAGCCAACGTATGGCTAAGGCGTGACGCAGAAGTGACACTCCCGCGTGCTGACGAATGCACGTTAAAGGGCGTAGGCCGGGGGGCAGGCAAATCCGCCTCCCATTAAGGCTGAACCCCGACAGTACTCGGATTCTCACGATGAAGAGATAGTGGAGGTAATCATGCTGCCAAGAAAAGCGTCGTAGTTTGTTGTCTTCGCTCGTACCCCAAACCGACACAGGTGGGTGAGGAGAGTATCCTCAGGTGCTCGAGTAATTCATGGCTAAGGAACTAGGCAAATTCGATCCGTAACTTCGGGAGAAGGATCCCCTGACTATGTCAGGGCGCAGTGAAAAGGCCCAAGCGACTGTTTACCAAAAACACATGTCTCTGCTAAGCCGTAAGGCGATGTATAGGGACTGACACCTGCCCGGTGCTGGAAGGTTAAAGAAGGGGGTTAGCTTCGGCGAAGCCCTTGACTGAAGCCCCAGTAAACGGCGGCCGTAACTATAACGGTCCTAAGGTAGCGAAATTCCTTGTCGGGTAAGTTCCGACCTGCACGAATGGTGTAACGACTTGGGCACTGTCTCGGCCATGAGCTCGGTGAAATTGTGGTATCGGTGATGACGCCGATTACCCGCAGCGGGACGAAAAGACCCCGTGAACCTTTACTACAACTTTACATTGGCTTTAGCTGTCGCATGTGTAGGATAGGCGGGAGACTTTGAAGCGGCGTCGCCAGGCGTTGTGGAGTCACCCTTGAAATACCGCCCTTGCCACAGGTGAAGTCTAACCCTTCCGGGGGAACAGTGTATGGTGGGTAGTTTGACTGGGGCGGTCGCCTCCTAAAGAGTAACGGAGGCTCCCAAAGGTACCCTCAGCACGGATGGCAATCGTGCGTAGAGTGTAAAAGCATAAGGGTGCTTGACTGCGAGACATACAGGTCGAGCAGGCACGAAAGTGGGGTTTAGTGATCCGGTGGCACCGCATGGAAGGGCCATCGCTCAAAGGATAAAAGGTACTCCGGGGATAACAGGCTTATCTCCCCCAAGAGTTCATATCGACGGGGAGGTTTGGCACCTCGATGTCGGCTCATCGCATCCTGGGGCTGGAGAAGGTCCCAAGGGTTTGGCTGTTCGCCAATTAAAGCGGTACGCGAGCTGGGTTCAGAACGTCGTGAGACAGTTCGGTCTCTATCTGCTGTGGGCGTTGGAATACTGAGGAGGGCTGCTCCTAGTACGAGAGGACCGGAGTGGACGAACCGCTAGTGTACCTGTTGTGTGGTCGCATGCATCGCAGGGTAGCTATGTTCGGAAGTGATAAGCCGCTGAACGCATCTAAGCGCGAAGCACGCTCCAAGATAAGTATTCCCTATGAGCCTCCCGGAAGACGACCGGGTAGATAGGCGGCAGGTGTACGCATGGTGACATGTTTAGCCGAGCCGTACTAATTAGGCCATTGGCTTTGTTTATATGGTTTGCACCACCGGCTTGGTGGTGCACCAAACAAGTAGTATCCTCATTGTTTTACTTTTTCTTAATCTGGGAGGCCTATGCGGGCATCCCGGAACATGTCAAAGAACTTTTTTATTAAATTTGAGTCCAACATACCGGACTCACCGGCCTTGAAGGTGATTCTAGCGCAGGGGTTCCACCCGTTCCCATCCCGAACACGGACGTTAAGCCCTGCAGCGCCGATGGTACTGCACTCGTGGTAGAGTAGGTCATCGCCTTCTTTTTTTTACCCTAA
>NZ_UCNZ01000011.1:0-1213 GCF_900474245.1 Synechococcus sp. UW179B | reverse complement strand
AATTTAATTTAAACAAGACAAAGACATGGCAAAAGAGACCTTTCAACGCACCAAGCCGCATGTAAATGTGGGAACGATTGGACACGTAGATCACGGTAAAACTACGCTAACGGCGGCAATAACGACCGTAATGGCGAAGACATACGGTGGAGTAGCGCAGGCATTTGATCAAATTGACAACGCTCCGGAAGAAAGAGAGCGTGGTATTACCATTGCAACGGCTCACGTAGAGTATGAAACAGAAGCGCGTCACTACGCGCATGTGGATTGCCCGGGTCACGCCGATTACGTAAAGAACATGGTAACAGGTGCGGCGCAAATGGATGGAGCTATCGTAGTGGTAGCGGCAACAGATGGTCCTATGCCCCAAACACGTGAGCACATTTTGTTAGCTCGTCAGGTTGGTGTACCTCAGATTGTAGTGTTCATGAACAAGGTTGATCTTGTGGATGACGAAGAATTGCTAGAACTAGTAGAGCTGGAAATAAGAGAGTTGCTTTCTGCGTACGAATTTGATGGTGATGAGATACCTGTGATTCAGGGATCTGCCTTAGGAGCTCTTAACGGAGAAGCTCAATGGGAAGAGAAAGTGATCGAGCTTATGCAAGCTGTAGATGACACGATCCCAACTCCTGAGCGTGATGTAGACAAGCCGTTCCTAATGCCGGTAGAGGATGTATTCAGTATCACGGGGCGTGGAACCGTAGCAACAGGACGTATCGAGCGTGGCGTGTTGAAGCTGAACGATGAGATTGAGATTGTAGGAATTGTAGAAGCGCCGATGAAGAGTGTAGTAACCGGTATTGAGATGTTCCGTAGACTCCTTGACCAAGGTCAGGCGGGTGATAACGCGGGAATTCTTCTACGAGGAATTGCAAAAGAAGACTTACAGCGCGGAATGGTGCTATGTAAGCCGGGTACAATTACTCCACATAAGCAGTTTGAGTGTGAGGTGTATGTATTGAGTAAAGATGAAGGTGGACGACACACGCCATTCTTCAAAGGTTACCGCCCACAGTTTTACTTCCGTACGACGGATGTAACAGGTTCTTGCGAACTTCCTGGTGGGGTAGAAATGGTGATGCCGGGAGACAATGTAAAGCTCTCCGTGACACTCATTCAGCCGGTAGCGATGGAAGAAGGCCTGCGTTTTGCGATCCGCGAAGGTGGACGTACTGTAGGTGCTGGTGTGGTAACTAAAATTTTAGACTAA
>NZ_UCNZ01000013.1:0-1465 GCF_900474245.1 Synechococcus sp. UW179B | reverse complement strand
ATAACGACCCTGCGTTTAAGGTACTGTGTTAAAATTCAAGAATAGAGTACAAAAATAATTATCTTTATTCCATCTCAAAGGAGATTGTTACTTCATGTAGCAGTTTACCTACTGGTTCCCTGCCCCTGGTGGGGAACTTTCTTTTTATTTTGTTCTCTGGTTGCATGATTTTTCCACTCTCGGCATCCTCTTTCTTCGGTACCATCTCTTTATACGGCTCATTCTTCTTCCACAAGGTATACATTAAAATCAGCAGCTTCTTTTGCACCGCTACATAGCTTTTCATCTTAATGTGGTGTTTGCTGTGCGTTCGGTGAAACAATTCATAAAAAGGGGATACCTGACAATTAACGGTCGTAATAGCGGGGAAATAGAGCGCCTTGCGGATGCGAGCATTTCCTTTTTTGGAGATCTTTGTTTTTCCAATACGCTTGCCCGACTGATCTTCTACTACATCGTAGCCTGAGTAACTCACTAGTTGGGGAATATTTTCCATGAGGGCAAATCCATTGGTTTCTGCCAACATCACAGCAACGGTAGTCAGTCCAACGCCTTTGATGCTACACAGATGGGCTACTTTATCTGCAATATCAGGATCGCTCATAAGATGGTTAGCAATAGCTTTTTCGAGGGAACCCATTTGTTTTTCTAAGGTGCGAATCAACGACGTAAGCTGTCGGGTAACAACACCTACTTGGTAAATACTGATTTGGGTAGCATGCAACTGATTGGAAAGACTGGTCTTGGTTTTTTGAAGACGCTCTAGCTGTCGCGTCATGGTGCGTAGGGTAAAGAAAAACGCACTCATAGGCTGCCACTGATCGAGCGCTTGTTCGGCGGCCATACGCGCCAGTCCACGGGCATCAATTTTATCATTTTTAGACTTTAGCCCCAAAGATTCCATGTATTTCTTCGATTTATTGGGAAGCACAACCGACACATAATACTGTGCATTACTCAGATATAAGGCACATCCTTCGTAATAGACTCCCGTGGCCTCCAAAATGCACACGAGAGGAATATCTTTTTGTTTACGGTGTTTGGCGATCCAATTGTGGAGTGCTTTCCAGCCAGAGGTAGAATTAGCAAAGCTAGAAGTAGCAACTACCTGAACGTGTTGGCTGAAGTCGATACTGCTTAAACAACAAGCTAAGGTTGGGGCAGAGACATCAATGCCTAAGGAATATTTTAACATGACTAATCAGATTAGAGGGTTCTAAATAACAGACAATCAGAAACCACGTCTTTACCTCCGATGCTCATTGTTTATAGTGCATTCATCCTATAAAAAAGCGATGATGCGTAAGTACTGTTGCGGATCAAAAGAGGTGACAAAAGGCAGGGATTCCTTAAACCCAGCATCGTAACTACGTGCATAAAAAAGCGGCGATTGGTGATACTGCCTTTTGTTTTCCTGTTTGCTTAAATAGTACAATACGTACTTTTTACAAGATATGAGCGGCGA
>NZ_UCNZ01000017.1:0-133836 GCF_900474245.1 Synechococcus sp. UW179B | reverse complement strand
GGGCGGTGTTCAGGCCAAGCCGCGCTGCTGTGATTGCTGCTTCACAACCGGCATGGCCGCCCCCCACGACGATCAGCTCAAAACTTTCTGTGGGGGTAGCAGAGAAGCTCATGTCTCCATTATCCGTATTTAGAGAACAGGTCGTGGGGGGTGGATTAGCAGTGCACTCCGTTTCGCGATTGGCAGAAATCCGAAGTGTCTTTAGGCCCGGTCATTGAAACTGATGAGGTTGGTGATTGATTTGGTTTTACGAGCCTAAAAAGTGAGGCTCTAGTTGCAGCACTCTTGATAACGCCTAAATATGCAAGTTTTTTGAGGGAGAAGTTAGACCTTATTGCTCCCCTTTTATTAACAGGGAGTCTTATTCCTAATAGACAAGGCAAGTTGTCAGCTTCTGGTTAGTAGAACCGATTCGTTTTTGAGTACGCAATGTGCTTTTGCCTCGTGAGGAGGCCCTTTCGCTTTGATTTTTACTGTCTTTGTGATCGCATAAAGCTGGTACCCGTCCAGAAAACAGAATCGTCACTTTGTTTGTTGCAGCTATTGCTGGGCTTGCGCTGAAACCGATTCCAAGAATGAAAACAACGAGTTGGCTCCTAGCTATTCGTCCAAGCTTTTCTCGCCGGATGGCCTTGCTCGGCAGATGGCGTGACTCGCACGGGGGTTTGGGCGCCAGGCTCGGATGAGATTGGCTGAGCTTTGGTGAGCCCATTTGTTCGCGCCCGTGTGCTCAGATGTTAAATGAGCCCATTTGTTCACTGGGTTGCGCCGCAATCATCCTTATTGAGCTTCTGTTTGTTTGGCCAGTTGACCCCACAGCCTCTTGATTGCACTCAACTGGCTCTCAGATCACTCTCATTCGCTTCTAAGGAAGTCAGAATCAAGGAGCTGGGATCTTTCTTATGAACTTCAAACGTCTTTCTTTGGTCGCTTTACAAGCGATTGGCCTCGGATTAATGCCAGCGGCTGCACTCGCGGACATTACGGACACAACAACGTTTACAGGAACAATTCCTGGTGCGTGCTTCTACAGCAGTGGTGCATCTCAAACGGTCGCAATGTCTTATTCGGCTTCAGGCAGTGGAACATTTACCGGTACAACGGGTAATATTGGAATTAGTTGCAACTATGTAACCTCAGTCACTCTTGGTGAAGTCACTGCTAATGGAAGTAATCCCGTAACAACAGTGAATACAGCTTTGCTGAAGAAGGGCGCTTCTACGATTGCCACGAGTGGTGCAGAAGCTTCTGCCACTGTTAGCTTAGCGAATACCGCTAATGTAATAGATAATGTCACGATCGAGCTCAGTTCTACTGGTGCAAACGTAGTTGGTGATTATAGCTATACCGTTGTCTTGACCACACTTAGTACTTGATTTGCCTAAGCGTTAGCAACTCTTTAATGCTTAACTTGATCTAGTCGAAGCATTGGTATGAAACTGAAGCCTTTTTAAAAGGCTTCAGTTTCTTTTTGGCTCAAGCGTCAGTCATTTGATTTATTTATGGCTTTATAAGCTTTTGGGCTAAGTTGTCTCTTGACGCAAGTTTATTCCCTTAAACCATTCTTCATCTCTCACTGATTTGCATGTAGTGCATTCATCTTTTTTATGCCTATTTTGCGCCTCACTATTTTTTAACCCTCGTTTTGTACAAGCAGGTATTCAAAATACAACGATGTTCAATGCAACGGTCCCTTTCACTTGTTCATTCTCCGGTGGTAGCGATCTTGTTTCGATGGATTATACGCGTAATGGGAGCACTGGAATTATGTTAGGCACCAGTGAGTCATTGCTCATTTCTTCTAACCAAGTGCCCCGTATAAATGTTAGGTTGAATACCCTTCTAGCGCCAAGTGGTATCAGCTTCCGTGGTATTTGGATTCGTTCAGATAGCACAAATCGCTATATAAAGTCTAAAACATCAAGCTCATATTCAAATTCACCAGTCTCTACGATATTGCAGTCATCTGATCTCAGAAGCAGCGGCTATGTGTCTGGTCTTCCCTATGGCGTAAAATTAACTGTCAGTGCCAATTTAAGTAATTCGTTTCCTAATGATGAGTATCGATTTCAGATTGTACTCACCTGTTTGGAGCCGTAGTGATCATGTCCTTACCCCTATTGATTCACTGTTCGATCACTCTTTTTTTATTATTTGTCACCTTGTGGAGGAATTCGTGGCGACCCCTAATCTTTACGTAAATCATCTATAGCGCTATTAAATGTTTTCCTCCTTTCTTCTTGCAGCCGCATTAGGACTCAATCCGAACAATAAGGTGATTTCACCTGGTCTTGGTTCCCGTGTTGTTGTACGTACCCAGGCTTTTCTGGTTGATTCCAAACCAGGCCAATATTTTGTTGAGGCTTTCTACAACACAGAAGGCAATATTCCTGGTGAAAAGATTAAAGATGTTCGCATTAGTCCTAGAAAACTATTTCTACGGGATAGTAAGGCAAAACGTGTTCTTTTAAGTATTCCTACGTCTACTCTCAAAGCTGGCCCGTTATGGATATGCATTGTCGAAAGTCCAAAAGGAAAAGTTTCAAGTTCTTCTTCTTCGCAATTAACTGTGTTAACGCGGTCCTGTTATCAACGTATTCTGCGAACGCGCAAAGTACGATCAGCCCGTTAGATAGTCTTCCCCTCGGTGATCTTACTGGCTTCGCATTTCAGCAACCAGTTGGTCCTCGATTTGAGGTTGATTTACCTGATGGCACTCGCTGCGTAAGTCAGGATGGTACACCCACTACGATTAATTTGTTTAGTGGCTTATCTGAGCGCGTAGACGAGATAGAGAAAAATGAGCTTATCAGTGGATATTCTGGTAATGGCAATGGATATGCTTTCGGCGCAGTGCTGACTGTTCCTTTTGGCACCAAGAATACTAGGAACTGTGATCAAGC
Organism: Synechococcus sp. UW179B; assembly: GCF_900474245.1. Lineage (NCBI taxonomy): Bacteria > Bacillati > Cyanobacteriota > Cyanophyceae > Synechococcales > Synechococcaceae > Synechococcus > Synechococcus sp. UW179B. The sequence goes on along the minus strand of NZ_UCNZ01000017.1, from coordinate 130,933 downwards.
ATATGCGATATCTATCGTGACAAAAAAAATTGAATTAGCACAACTCTTGCATGATGAGGGGCTTTTGTCTGATGAGGATCTAGCTGCATTGCTTAACAAGGTGAAAAGTATCCTGCTATCTGATGATTAATGTTTTTAGTATGATAGTGATAAGTCTATTCGCTTTTTGTCTGTAATTAGCTAGATTTTTTAAGATTGGTGTTACTCGGATTGGATTCTGTTGAGGCTTATCAGATGATTTTTATGTATCGTGAACGAATGGGCTCATTGGCTCCATCTTATGCACAATTTGCATGTTAGCATTGAAAACCTAGGTTAAAATATATTGGTAAGTCCATTCTTACGATTTGAAATAAAAAGCACTGTTGATATGGCAGTTATGCTGAATAGGTCGTTTATTGGCTCGTCTGTTCTATCTCTTGAAAGGGGGCCGGTTGATGGAGCTGTTCAGATTCTTCCCTTGCCCAATATTAAATTGGTTCTGGTTGAGTTGAATAAAAAGGTGGCTTTTTGTGCTGATAGAAAAGGTGGAAACTACCATTTTTCGCTCAATTTGTCGGATGATCCCGCTCATGAATGTGTTGTGGCTCAAGGGGTTTCTATTACTAGGCCTGCAATTTTTGGTTTCAACAACGAACTAAAAGACCTTGATTTACAACTCAGCGTTGGTTGTCGTTTTTGCTCTATTATTATTCCAGACCTTTTTCTCATGACCAAGTTAGCCGAATATGGAGCAACTAATGTTCAAAATATATTGGATAAGTTTAATATCTTGTCCAGCCGGTCAGTGCCTTCTGGCTTGATTTTGTATTTGAATCAATTGTGGTCAAATCTGTCTTCTCTTTATTTGTCTCCACAGTTGATTGAGGATGAAATATTGTCAATTCTGATTGAGTGTTTTATGAGTAACCATGATCGAAAGGTGGGTATTGCTATTGATAGGTGCGACCGTCATGAGGCTGCACTGCAGGTTTTGGCTTTGACGAGTTCGTCGCCGTCAAAGCCTTTTGAAATAAAGGATTTGTGTTCATTGCTGCATCAGTCCCGGACGTCTGTTTTCAATGGCTGTAAGGAAAAATTTCAAATGTCTCCTCTTCAAGTTGTTAGATCTGTTCGGTTACATCAAGTGAGGCATGCTTTGATGAATACTGAATTTTGCGTAGAGAATAATATCCATGGTGTTTTAGGTGTTGCTGCCCATTTTGGGTATGTAGGGCGTTCACATTTTGCGCGATATTATAAGCAAGAATTTCTTGAAATGCCAAGTCAAACATTATCGAATAGACGATATGCTGATTATGCTTTTTAGCCTATTGCCTTCCTATGCATCTCTCTTTTGCTTTGCAATGTGTTGTAAATGTTTGTTATGGGCTGCTTCGTAGAAGCATTTTTTCTTCTGATTATTCGTCTGCATAAATGATGTCTCCTACGACTTTTTTGTTTTGTTTGCGCAAGTCTCGTGCATTAATTCGTTTTTTTGCTTGTGGTTTAGGGATTCTTGCTCTTGAGTCTGTTCCGGTATCAGTAAAGGCCCGGCCTAATCCGATTACGTCATACACCCGTCTTTGGGCGGAATGGGATGTTGTCCCGAATACGCAATGGGCTCCGCGATCGATTGACCCCTCGGCAAGTCAGGACAGATCTGTTCAAATCTTCAAATTGCAGCCTGTTGTCCCGTTTCGGATCAATGATGACTGGACAGTGCTAACGCGAACGATCTTTCGCTTTGTTTCTTTGCCCCAAGCCGATCCTGTGCTCGGTGTTTCGCCTGCTGGGCTTCCAGCAGTCGTGGATTTCGATCAAAAGAATCAGGCTGGCCTCTCAGATGTCAGTCCTACGGCTTTTCTTGTTCCCAACCTTGGTTCTGACTGGACAGTTGGTCTCGGTTCATCGATCGTCTTCCCTACCGGTGATGGCACGATCGATAGTGGAAAGGTCTCAGCGGGTCCAGCTTTTCTAGCTTTCTATCATTCCGGCCCATGGATTGTTGGTGCCCGGATGCGCAACATCTGGTCCTTTGCGGGAGACCCAGAGCGCGATGACGTCAATACTTTGGTGGTGCGAGGACTGTTGCGTTATCAGCTCAACCGCAGCTGGTATTTAATCTCTTCTCCAATTATTGCCTCCGATTGGACTCAACCTGAGGGCAAAGGCTGGATCGTTCCAGTTGGCGGTGGGCTGGGCTACTCCTTTCGGTTAGGCGGGCAACCGATGCAGGTGTCTTTGGAGGGCTATTACAACGCTGTGAAACCGCAGTTTGCTGGTGAGGAGTTACTTGGTGACTGGACAATTCGCACTCAATGGCAAGTTCGTTTCCCGAATTGAACCTGGCTAGTGGCGGTTGCTTGGACTGAGCGTGGAACGAAACATGCGGATCCCGAATCGCCTCACCTTGCCACGACCGCGTGGCAGCCAACCGGTGGTTTTGCGAAGAGCTTTGAGCCACCCAGCAACGTAGTTGCGATGACGTTGTGGTTTGAGCACCCAACGGCAGATGTAGGACGAGCCCACGCCTAAAAGCAAAATACGACCAATCCACATACCGATTGATTCCCTAGGCGGCCAGGTTACGGAAGCGAGTGAACTGCGGTTCGAATAGTAGTTTCACGGTGCCAACGGGTCCGTTGCGGTGCTTCGTCACGATCACTTCGGTGATGCCTCGGTCCGGGGTTTCCGGGTTGTAGTACTCGTCGCGGTAGATCATCAGCACCAGGTCGGCGTCTTGCTCAATCGACCCCGATTCCCTCAGGTCGCTCAGCATTGGCCGTTTGTTGGTGCGTGATTCCACCCCTCGGCTGAGCTGGGAGAGGGCGATCACCGGCACGTTCAGTTCGCGGGCCATGCCCTTGAGCCCCCTGGTGATCCGCGAGATTTCTTGGACCCGGTTGTCGGGGGTTGATCCTTCCATCAGCTGCAGGTAATCAATCACCACCAGCCCTAGTTCCTTGCCTTGTTCGGCCATCAGCCGCCGGCAGAGCGAACGCATTTCGAGCACCCCTGAGTTGGGTTTGTCATCGATGTACATCGGTAATTGCCCCAGGGTGTTGATTCCTTGGCCCAGCAAGGGCCATTCCTCCTGTTGCAGCCGGCCGGTGCGCAGGCGGCCTGCTTCGATGCCAACCTCCATTGAGAGCAGCCGGTAGGTGAGCTGTTCTTTGCTCATCTCCAAGCTGAAGATGCACACCGGAAGGTTGTGCAATTGCGCCACGTTTTTGGCCAGGTTGAGCACGATCGAGGTTTTGCCCATCGCTGGGCGGCCGGCCACGATGATCAGGTCACTGCGTTGCAGGCCTTGGGTCATCGCATCCAGGTCGTAGAAGTTCACCGGAATGCCCGCCACCGAGGTGCCCAGCGATCGGCTTTCGATCTCGTTGAAGGTGCTGGTGAGGATCTCTGCCGTTGGAGTCAGTCCTTTAGAAGGCTTCTCTTGGCTGATCGCAAAAATTTTCTGTTCGGCCTGATCCAGCACCTGCTCCATCGGCAGGCTTTGGTCAAAGCCCAGCTGAATCACCTCATTGCCGGAACGGATTAGCTGCCGGCGCAGGAACTTATCCATCACCAGCCGGGCCACCTGTTCGATGGAGGCCGTGGATGCCACGCGCTCCACTAGCTCCACCAAACGGCCGCTCCCGCCAACCTTGTCGAGGGATCCCGTATCCGCCAACCAGGCGGTCATCGCGGTGAGATCTGTGGGTTTGCCCTGGCTATGGAGCATCACCGCAGTGCGAAAGATCTCGCGGTGGGCACCTAGATAAAAGGCCTCTGGTTGGAGCACGTCGGCAACCCGTCCGATGGCGTCGGGATCCAACAAGATTCCACCCAAAACCGCTTCTTCCGCCTCCAGGTTTTGGGGGGGAAGCGAGTCCGGGAGGGCTTCGAAATTGGGCTCATCGCGTGGACGGCCCTTGCCGTAGCCCCGCTGTCCCCCACCTTCACTCGCGCTGTGATCGGGTTGGGAGACACTCACCATGGCAACTTCAAGCTCACGCTGCCCTGCTTGCTATCGAGGGCATCGACATCCAGTTTCAGGCCAGTGGCTGGTAGCTCCACGGTCAGCCGCCCGTCGCCATTACCGGCATGCAGTTTCAGCGGCTGGCTGGGGTCAAAACGGAAGTGATGAATGTCTGCGCCTGTCCTGGCGCTGGGCCGCTCGTCCATCCCTACCCACTTAACTTCCGCGATTGCTTCTCCGTCGTCGATCAGCTCGTCCGGGCTCAGTTCAGCTTTGCTCCTGCGATCGAAATAAGCCCACCAGCCCACCTTGGCTTCCCGGTGATGAAAGGACAGCAATTGAGCGAGAAGCTTGTGGGCCTTCCAGCTCAAGCCAAGCGGTCCGGTCACATTGTTATCAGCAAGTGGATCAGGAATCTCATCGAGGAGTTGTTCGCTAAGCAGCTCCAGCGGTTGCGGCTCCCGTAGCTCCTGCTCGTCTTCACTTGACTGCTGCAGTGGGTATTCAGGCAGGCCCAGTTCCGCTTTGCGCTGGCGCAGCCAGTCGTGCAAAAGCGCAGTGCTTTCGCAATCCTCCCGGTTGTAGTCCTCAATCGCTTTGAGCTTTGCGCTGGCCTCGGGTGCTTCGCCAGGAACCTGCGGCTCATCAGAGAGTTGCCAGTGCAGATATGCCACCACAGAATCACCAGCGTTAGTCACCCCTGCCTCACGCTGGTCCATATAAAGGTGCTCCACCTTCTTGATCGAGTAGCTCGGTTCACCCAGCACGATCGAACTGGTCACCACCGGCAACAGGTCAACCAGCAAACCGTTGCGCAGCCAGTTGTCGATCTCTATTTCCCGAGTGGCGTGTTGCTGCGCCAGCCGCCGCATCGCTGTTTTTTCATAGGCCGCATAGTGATAGACGTGCAGCCCGGGATGGATCCTGCGGCGATCTTCTACCCAATCCACCCAAGCAGCAAAGGCGGTTTTTTCTTCCTCTGGGGTGTGGGCCCACCAAGCCTTGAACAATGGATGGATATCAGGCGTATCTCGGTAACAAGCGCCGAACAGATATTCGAGCTTGGTGCCAGCCACCGAATCCTGGATTCCCTCCATGTCAAACCAGATGTCGCCGGGATCAGCCGCAGGCAAGGCACTCAGCCCTTTGCCAGTGATGGCAGGGCGCAGTCAGCTTTGCGTTGTGCTTTGTTATCGCTTGTACGGATGCCATCAGCCCTTCGTCATCGGTCCACTTGCCGTAGTGCTTCATGTGAGTGCAAACAGCGTGGCCCATTGATGCGGCGAGCAGGCGTAATGGGAGTCCAGCCAAGGCACCTCTGTAGGCATATCCATGGCGCAGGCTGTACGGCGACATCCCCTGGGGGCAGCACCTCGAGCTTGCCCGCTGCATCGAAGGGAGCGGTGAACACGATCTGGCGATGGCCACCTGCACGATGGCTGGAGCTCTGCACTTGCTGCAACGAGATTTACTCATTACATGCGTACGGGAGGAGTTAGTGCAAAACGAGAAAGCCTGTGCCTTCTTGCACTGACTTTTGCACTAGTGGGGATGGTTCACTTGGTGAAATACCAGTGGAGCCAAGCGGATTCGAACCGCTGACCCCCTGCATGCCATGCAGGTGCTCTACCAGCTGAGCTATGGCCCCATCAACAGCTAAAAGACCCGCAAGCCTGTTCGCTGTCGTGGCGAAGCATACACCGCCACGGAGCTCAAACCTGGCGCCACACCGCCATTAATTTGCCTTGAACCTGCACCTGCTCCGCTGGCAACTCAATGGGGGCATAGGCAGGATTCGCCGCTTCCAAGCGCACCACACTGCCATCGAGATGGAAATGCTTAAGGGTGGTGCCACTCCCTGCCACCAAAGCACTCACGATCGTGCCCTGACGCAAGCGACCCGGCTCTTGCACAGGTTCCATCAGCACCACATCACCATCGGCGATGTGGGCATCCACCATCGAATCACCATTCACGGTGAGGGCAAACAAGCCCCGGGTTTCGAGCACGGGAGCCAGATCAAGGTGTTCCTGCACATCGTCGAAGGTTTCCACCAATCCACCTGCCGCTACAGCGCCAAGCACCGGAATACCCGACGCCACATCCCCCAACAATTGCAAGGTGCGCGCTTGTCCCTCCTGCCAAGTGAGCCATCCCTTCTGCTGCAAATGGCGCAATCGACTTTGCACAGGAGCGGGGGAACGCAGCCCCATCGCCTGCATCATCTGACGAATAGAGGGGCTGTGGCGATGGCTACCGATGTAGTCCGACAGCCAGTCGTAAAGCTCCTGCTGAGCAGTGGTGAGCGGCTCGGGGGATCCAGTGGTCACCGGGATGATCCAATTCAGTCAATACATTTGTACCTATTCACTGGGAGTTTGGCAAGGGGCTCAGGGATTGGGCGCTTGGGCGCAGATCCAGTTCACCTTGGAAGCCGTTCCCTGACGTCCTGGGTAAGGACTCCAACGCCCCTCCTGATCCTGCCGCTCCAACACCCCATCAAGGCATTGGGCGCGCATCGATAGCTGGCGCATGGCCCAGGGGTTGCTCTCGCCTTTGCGCATTAACAACAGGGCCTGAAACGTCACCGTCTGATCACGGCGGCGAGGCTCACGCAGATATTCAGCAGCATCGATCTTGGGGGATTGCATCGCCTCCATAAACGTCCATTCAGCCTGTTTTGCCGTGTCCTGATCAAGCATTTGCCGGCGCACCTGACTCCAAAACTTGGGCTCAGGTTTTGGCGACCAGTTGGCATGGCTCGGCAACGCCGAGGCAACAGACACGGCGGCGGCCGTGGAACCCATGATCAGGATGGTTCGCGCTGCAGCAGATGCTTGCAAGCCATCGCAGCTGCGCAGCCTGGAAAAAACGCTCATGGCTTGTCCTGGTCGACGTTTTTTTGCTTGATCAATTCCGCCAACATTTCCAATTTGGCGTTTTCAGATTCGGAGGCACGAGAGGCCATCCAGGCACTGGAGGCCTTGAGCTGAGCGAGTTGCTGCACCAAAGAAAGAGCTGTTTCTCGAAGGGTGTCGATGTCATCGCACTCACGGATGAACCGGCCCCACTTTTCGAGTTCAAAGGACTGTTCCAGGCCTCGCTCGATCGGGTTCATGCTCATGCGCTTTGCTCTCTTTGCTCCTGATCCTGCCGCTCCTGCTCGAGCAAGGGATCTGGCTCACCGTTGCAGATCGCTTGAGCCCTGCGATAAAAGCCGCTCTCACGGTCACCGGCTGCCTCTAGGGCTTCCAGAACCCGTTGCCAATTGTCTCGTTCGACTTGATCCATGTTTCAAGTTGACGTTGAAAAAATCTTACGTAGAAAGTCGAGACTGAGATCACGGACCACCGTCCATTCAGCATCCACCGTGATCGCATGACTACTGCGCTCTAACCAGCAAAGCTCTCGAGGAGAGGACTGCACATTGCGCATCAACAGCTCAATGCCACTGGATGAAATCACCTTGTCGCGACGACTGGCAATCGCCAGCAGCGGTTGCTGAACCTGGGTGAGCTGCTTGCGCGTGCAGGAGATGAGATCGAGCACGCGAGCACTGGTGGCCACGGGATAGCGGTCGTAAGACCAAAGCCGCTCTGCCGCGATCGGATCAAAGAAATCAGAGGCGGGCTTTGGCAGCGATTGCGTGAATCGGATCAGCAAAGGGGCCAAAAAACGGCGGGGGTCTCCGCTGCGAATTGGGGGTGAATACAGCAAGAGAGCCTTGATTTGCGGGTAACGCAACGCCAGTTGCAGGCTCAAAATCGAGCCCAACGACAATCCCCCCACCACCACTCTCTGCCCCTCTGACAACAGGCGCGTGATCAAGGCATCAAGAGGGTCGATCCACTGCTGCGGGTGCACCCCCATCAGATCCGTGAGCTTGGTTCCATGCCCCATGAGCAGGGGCACTTCAACGCCATAGCCCTCGGAATTCAAGGCCTGCGCGAGGAGCTGCATCTCGGAGGGTGAGCCGGTAAACCCATGGATGAGAACCACAGTCACGGCCCCACCAGGCAGTGAAAACGCCTGGGGCGATGCGCTCACAAACCACCAAGCAACACGGCGAGGAGAGCCTGCTGGGCATGCAGACGATTCTCCGCCTGGTCAAAGATCCGGCTGGAGGCACCCTCCATCACCCCGGCACTGATCTCCTCATCGCGATGGGCAGGCAAACAATGCAGAACAATCGCTTTGGGATCCGCTTCTGAGACCAGGGCCTCATCCAAGCAAAAACCCTTAAACGCCTGCTCGCGCTCCGCTTGCTCCTCCTCCTGGCCCATCGAGGCCCATACATCCGTATACAGCGCCTGGGCACCGCGCACCGCCGCCACTGGATCACTGGTGACCTCGATCTGCGCTCCAGACACGGCAAGAGCACGGGCTTGATCCAGCACCCCAGGAAGGGGCTCAAATCCATCGGGACAACCGATGCGCACATTCACGCCCAAAAGAGCACCGCAGAGCATCAAGGAGTGAGCCACGTTGTTTCCATCCCCGACATAGGCCAGGGTTTGACCTTGCAGATCGCCAAAGGCCTCCTGCATCGTGAGGAAATCAGCTAAGGCCTGACAGGGATGTTCGAGGTCCGTGAGGGCATTGATCACCGGAATCGAAGCCCAGTAGGCGTAATCCACGAGCTCCTGTTGTGCAAAGGTGCGCACAGCGAGAGCGTCACAAAACCGACTCAAAACCCTGGCCGTATCTTCCAAGGGTTCACCACGACCGAGCTGGGTGACCTGGGGGTTGAGATCAACGGTTTGACCACCGAGGCGGGCCATCGCCACTTGAAAGCTCACCCTGGTGCGCGTGGACGCTTTGGTGAAGATCAACCCCAGCACGCGATTGCCGAGATCGATGCGACGGTCCCCAGATTTGAGTTGGCGCGCAAGGTCGAGCAGAGCCTGGGTTTCATCCGCCGAAACGTCCGCTGACGACAGGTAATCACGCCCGCTCAGGGAGGTGAGAACAGCAGCAACGCCCTTATCCATGCCAGCGGCTTCAAAGGAGTGTTATCGGGGATGAGATGCCTGCTCGTCAAGCCTTCTTGATCCTCCGTGCTGGAACCGATGCTGTTCGCGGCGCCTGGAGCTCAGCGATCACACAAAAAAACTGCCCCCCGAAGGAGACAGTTGAAGGAAACAGTTTGTGGAGTTCATGCACTTCCTGAAGTGAATGAAAACCGAAATGGAATCCGCTCTAACGACAGAGCAGCTGTTTAGGCAGCAACAGAATGCTCCTCGGGCATCACGCTGGCCGACAGCATCTCTCTGAGGTCATCCCCTTCGATCACTTCTTTTTCAAGAATTTTCTGGGAGATCGTTTCGAGCAACGCCATGTTTTGACGAAGGATCGCCAGGGCTTGATCGTGGGCACGGTCCACAAGGCCGCGCACTTCGCGATCGATCGCCTGCGCTGTGGCATCACTCACCGCACGGCGGGGATTGTTGTTGCCGCCAAGGAAACGGCCACCACCTTGCTTGTCGTAAGCAAGCGGTCCAAGCGTGTCGCTCATGCCGTAGGTGCCCACCATCTGCTCAGCGATGTCGGTGGCGCGCTGCAAGTCATTGGCAGCTCCCGTGGTGATCTTTCCGAAGACAATTTCCTCAGCAGAGCGGCCGCCCAGGAGGGTGGCAATCTGCCCTTCTAGATCTTCGCGGGAGTTGAGGAAGCGCTCTTCCGTGGGAAGTTGCAGGGTGTAGCCCAGGGCACTCATGCCGCGGGGCACAATCGAAATTTTGGCCACTTTGCTGCCACCGGGCATGAGGTGACCCACGATCGCGTGACCAACCTCGTGATAAGCCACAACCTTTTTCTCGTCGTCTTGCATCACCCGGCTCTTTTTCTCGAGGCCAGCAACAACGCGCTCAATGGCTTCATTGAGATCGCCCTGAACCACTTCTTTCTTGTAATTACGTGCCGCCAAGAGGGCTGCTTCGTTCACCAAATTGGCAAGATCAGCGCCCGCAAAACCACTGGTGGCTTGAGCAATTTTGTCTAAATCAACCTCTTCAGCAAGTTTTACTTTTTTGGCGTAGATATCAAGAATGGTTTTACGGCCAGAGAGATCAGGACGGTCCACAAGCACCTGTCGGTCAAAACGACCTGGGCGCAGCAGTGCAGCATCAAGAACTTCAGGTTGGTTGGTGGCAGCCAACACAATCACGGGTTTGTCTTTGGAGGCAAAGCCATCCATTTCGGTGAGCAATTGATTGAGCGTTTGTTCGCGTTCGTCGTTGCCGCCAACCACACCCATCGAGCCCGAACGGCTCTTACCGATCGCATCTAGCTCATCAATAAAGATGATGCAGGGAGCATTCTTTTTGGCCTGTTCGAACAGGTCACGAACGCGCGCAGCACCGGCTCCAACAAAGAGTTCTACAAATTCAGAACCACTGATGATGAAGAAGGGCACCCCTGCTTCACCGGCAACGGCTTTGGACAAGAGTGTTTTGCCCGTACCTGGAGGGCCCACAAGCAACACCCCTTTGGGAATGCGGGCGCCGATTGCGGTGTAGCGCTCAGGTGTTTTTAAGAAGTCAACAATTTCATTGAGCTCGTCCTTGGCTTCATCCACACCTGCCACATCGGCAAAGGTGACCCGGGATTGCTCATCAGGCACATACACCTTGGCCTTGCTCTTGGTGAAATTCAGCGCGCCTTGCGCACCACCACCACCCATGGAGCGACGGGCGAAAAACTGCAGCACCAGGATGAAAATCAGCGGTGGGACCACCCAGCTCAAAATGGTGGTGAAGATATTGGGCTTCTTCGGCGGCGCGGCAGCAAACTCAACTCCTTTGCTCTCAAGGCGCTGGGGCAGATCCATGTCAAAGATCGGCGTAGTGGCGAGCACGGAAGGAGCCCCTTCCTCTACCTCACTGAGCTCATAACGAATTTGATCTTGGGTGATGAAGGCGCGCTTAACCGCTCCATCGTTGACCTGATCGATAAACAGGGAGTACGGCACCCGAGGCACCTGCTGCATGCCTTGATTGGGAATGAAGCTGCTGAGCAACAACAGCACTCCGAAGCCAATCAAAACAATGTTGATGATCCCGAAGCGCCGATTAGGGCGATTGTCGTCTTCTCGAATCGCCATGAAGCCGGTTCCCGAATGCGCACCAAACTAAGTCGGTAGTTTCCTTGTTGGGTGCCCGTGCTGGAGGGAGAACCGAACGCCTGGATGGCCAGCGAAAGTCTGCGTCCCCATTGGCATAGTTCCCTAGGAACCAGCGCATGGCTCCATCCCCTGGGCATTTGGAGCAGCCGTCGCCTCCGTAAAGGCCATGGACCTCTCAGAAAGAAGCACTACCAGGCCCTTAATTTGATCGAAATCCTTCGCGCTTTGCTGAGGCCAAAGCGGGTGGAACGCCTCGAAACGCAGACAGCCCTGGCGTTCATTGTTGGCCCCCTTCTGTTTGCGCTTGGTTCCTGGGTGCAACTACACACAAACCAAGAGCCACGGTGGGCTCTTGGTTTGCTGGCAATCGTTTCTGTGTTCTTCACAGCCGGTGGTTGGTGGCAACTCCAGCAAGCACGAATTGGAGATCGAATGCTGCCAAAGGACGGGCCGTCCTGGGAGTGGTGTGGCCTGCGTTGCGCCCTCACTCAAAGCATTGGCACGGTGTTGTTCAACATCGAGACCTTTTTCAGTTGGAGCCTGCAGCATCCAAACGCTGAGCTCTGGCTATGGCTGGGGATCCTCCCCAATGTGCTCGGATCCATCCTCTTTCTGATTTCTGCTGCCTACGGACTGCAAGAGGTCGGACACGGAAGGCTTTTGGTGTTCGAACCAGATCACCTTGGCTGGTGGATTTCGATTGTGAATGCCTTGGGTTGTGTCTGGTTCATGCAATCGGCCATCGCCGGGTTACCAACAAACTTGCCCCTGGAACAGGTCTTCGACAGCACAATGTCCATGCGTACGACCTTGCTGGGCTCGCTGGCGTTCGCGATCGTTGGAATCCTGAGCCTGGCGGAATGCTCTGAAGATGAAATCAGACCGAGCGAAGCGCCGCTATCGAGAAAAAATTTATGAGCTGCTGCTAGCCCTCTGCTTAGTGGTGTTGGTGAGCTTTGCTTTTCCGCGCTTGAGCTGGATCGGCCCCCTGGGCTACGCCTTGATCGCCTTGCTGCTCACGCAATTGGTGATGATCCGCAAGACGTCGCTCAGCGTGGGAGACCGCCTGTACCAGCTCCTGGGTCTTGGAGCTCTCCTTGCCCTGCTTCTATGGCAAATCACGCCTGTGCGCTGGGTGGTGAGCGGCGTTCCCCTTGTACTCAGCTGGAGTTTGCTGGTGGGCTGGAGCGTGATCCGCTTGGTGGAGCGGTTGTCCCTGGAACGAAGAGTCACCTCTGGATTGTTGATGGGCGCTGCCGCTGGCTATCTGCTGTTAGGGCTGACGGCGGGTTTGGTGATGAGTGCGGTGGAAACCATCCAGCCGGGCAGTTTCGAACCGCTCAACATCCTTCAAGAATCCGCCAACGGGGCTGACGTCAGCGTGCTGGTCTCGATGGACGCCTTCTCCCAAATCAACTATTTCGCCTTCATTTGCTTAACCACGGTGGGCTTTGGTGACATCCAACCCGTGCTGCCCATCTCGCGGATGCTGGCTGTGATCACAGGAATTATCGGACCGCTCTATTTAGCCGTGGTGATGGGAGTCCTGATCGGTCGCTACACCAACCAAGTGGAAGAGAAAGAGATCTTTGAACACGACGATCGGCGGTGAGCGGATGCTTCAGCACTAGCGTGGAGAGAAGAAAAAAATCAACAACAACCATGCAATATGCATCCCTATCCAACGGCGACCAGATGCCGTTGTTGGGTTTAGGCACGTGGAAGTCCGAATCAAGACAGGTTTATACGGCCGTAAGGGAAGCGATCAAGATTGGATATCGCCACATTGATTGCGCGAGCGTTTATGGCAATGAAAAGGAAGTTGGTGATGCGATTCGGGATGCCATCCAGAATCACGATGTCACAAGATCTGAGCTTTGGATCACATCCAAGCTTTGGTCTAATTGCCATGGGAAAGATCGCGTTGAGGCCGCACTGAACCAATCCATTCAGAATCTCAGCGTGGACTATTTGAACCTTTACCTGATTCATTGGCCGGTGAGCATCAAGCCAGAGAAGGCGTTTGCAGAATCGGTTGATGATCTGCTCTCACCGGAACAAAGTCCGATGAGCGAAACATGGGAGGCGATGGAATCAGCATGCGAAAAAGGCCTAACAAGACATATTGGTGTCAGCAACTTTTCGATTCAAAAGTTGCAAAAACTCCTCTCCTCTTGCAAACAAAAACCAGAGGTGAATCAAGTGGAGCACCATCCCCTTTTGCAACAGCAAGCACTCCTGGAATACTGCGCGTCTGAAGGGATTCTGATCACCGCCTATTCCCCACTCGGGTCCATGGACCGCCCCCAATCCTTAAAAGTGAAAGATGCGCCGGTTGTGCTTGAAAACCCTGTCATTCGCTCGATTGCAGAAACGCGTGGCTGCTCGCCGGCCCAGGTGGTGCTGGCATGGGATGTGCAACGGGGCATCTCAGCCATTCCCAAGTCGGTCAAGCCGTCACGGTTGCTTGAAAACCTGCAAGCGGCGGAAATCAAACTCAGCACCAGCGAGTTGCAAACGATGGAAGCGCTCGATCAAAACACCCGCCTGGTGAACGGATCGTTTTGGGTGATGGAGGGGGGTCCCTGGACGCTTCAATCGCTGTGGGATACCCCTTGAACAGCGGGGCCAAGGGGAGGCGTGATGGCTTGCAGCAACAAATCAGATCCCAACCGTTCTGCCTTCAGCGCGGACAGAGGAATCACCTGATCCATCGCCGAGAAACCCAGATCGCCCAGGGAGGTCCTGGCCAAGGTGCCTCCGAGAAGCTTGGGGGCAATCACCACCGCTAACTCCTGCACACACCCTTGCTGTAGAGCTGCTGCTGCCAGGGCCGGGCCGCATTCCCAGAGCACGCGGTTGCAGCCTCTTTCAGCCAAAGCATGCAGGAGATCCAAGGGCTCGCTGGCGAAAAGCTCAAGAGGTTCCGGCCCCTCTGGCAGGGGACGATCAGAGCTCCCTGGCCCATGGGCCAGGAGCGTTGGGGCCAGGCTGGTATCCCAAAGCTGTGCCTGGGCAGGCAGGTCAAGACTGTGACTCAGCACCACGCGCAGGGGTTCAGGCGAACGCCCTCCACGGCTGGTGAGCAGGGGGTTGTCAGCGCGCAGCGTGCCACCACCCACAATCACCGCATCGCAACCAGCGCGCAACTGATGCACCCAGCCCCGCGCTGGAGGAGCACTAATCCACTGGCTTTCGCCATTTGGCAGGGCCGTGCGGCCGTCCAAACTCATCGCCCACTTGAGAAGGCCCCAGGGCCGGCCGGTTTGAACGCGATGCACAAAGGCTCGGTTTTGCTGGGCCGCTTCCGCCTCCAGCACCCCAGTGATCACCTCCAATCCAGCATCGCGCAAGCGCTGAATGCCACCACCGGCCACGCGTGGATCAGGATCTGTAAGGGCCACAACCACGCGCTGAATGCCAGCAGCAATCACCGCCTGCGCACAGGGGGGCGTGCGGCCGTGATGACAGCAAGGCTCGAGCGTGACGATGATCGTCCCGCCCTGGGCGCGGGCACCCGCTTGAGCAAGGGCACCCACCTCGGCATGGGCTTGGCCTGCTTTGGCATGAAAGCCCTCACCAACCAGGACTCCTTGAGCATCCAAAACAACTGCACCCACGAGGGGGTTGGGGCTGGTTTGGCCTTCCGCCAGAGCTGCCAACTGCAGCGCCCGGCGCATCCAACCATTCCAGTGCTTGCAGCCCGCTTGCATCAGCTCAACGGCTGGGTTTGCACATCCCTCCACTCACCCACCACATAGGGGGGAACGGGCAACTCGTTAAAAACACCCGGAAGGAACAGGCGCAAAGGACGGTTGTTTCTCAAATTGCTGAGCAGCGGATCGAGGGCGAATTCAGCGGCAGCTTCGCGGCCGTCGCTGGCGAGCGCGGGATTGTCGAGGGTGATGTCATCCAAGTCCCATTCCTTCACTCCGGCTTGAACACGCAGCGATACCGGATGCTCAAGCCGAACTTTTCCGGGGTAACCCACAATTCTCAGGATCACTGGGTTACCGGGCTTGCCGGTGCGATAGGCCACGGCTTGCCAGCTGTCGTAATCAAGGTCTCGCAGGCTTTCGAGGCTGCGCAGCATCGGTGCACCCGCCTCATCGTTGTGCTGGTGCACCTGGGCTAGAGCTGCATTGGGGGTGACAATAAGCAGGAGCACCGCAGCGAGCAAGGAAACCAAAAGCCGACGCAGCACACCCATCTGAACAAGCCAATTCGTATGGCCATCATCGACGCTCCATGCCTGGAGTGCGGGACTCTCAGGCTTGAGCTAAGAACGGAACAATTTTGCGACGAGGACCAAAGCCGACGCCGCAATCAAAACAACAACAAAATCCTCCCCAGTCAGGAGAGGACAATGCCGCACAACGATGACATCTAGAACTTAAGATTGCGAGAGCAATCAACAGCTCTTCGGTCAAGCTAATGCCGTAAAATCACTGACACTAAATTCACCATTACCGCCCAAAATATAATCAAACCCTGGGGCCTTCCCAACCGCATCGGCATAGGAGGCACCCTGACGCAGAATGTCATCAGCAGTCTCCACCAAACTGAAATCACCTTTAGCATCATTGCTCAAGGCCCAGAACATCATTCCACCCAGATCTTTCGCTTGAACATAAGTCGCTTTTCCAGCGATTGTGGCGGTGGTCTCGATGGAACTCCATTCATCACCGTTGTAAACAAAGGCCGCTTTGCTGTTGTCATCCCAGTAGAGATCTGTCTGCCCCGTGATCACATCCGTCACGATGTCTTTGTAGTCATAAACCCCAGCTTCAAACGATCCTTCAGCCTCTGCACCCGTCCCTGACTGTTGATAGCCAAAGCTGCCGCCATCCTCGACCCCACCCCAAGCCCGGGTATAGGACGGAGCCCCCAAAACCACTTTGCTGAGCTCCACGCCAGCGTCTTCAAAAACAGACACGGCGGTTGTGACGTCGTAATTGTTGGCATCACCCGTCATCGCGGCCTGATGCCCCGTTTGATTCTCCCAACCACCGTGAAAGTCGTAGGTCATCACATTGTAAAAATCAACGTAAGGATCGATACCAGCAAGATTGAGATTGGCAAGCTTTTCTGAGCCACCTGCTGTCGCAATGGAAACCTCATAGTTTCCACCGGTTTGCGATTCAAGTGCATCAAGCTCAGCGCGCAACTGTTCAAGCACTAAGGCAAAGTTTGTCCCATCGTTTGAACTCGATGCATTACCGGGGTCCCCACCACCACCGGGGTATTCCCAATCAAAATCAATAACACTGAAGAACTCGTAGGTCTTGAAAATATCAACCACATCACCAACAAACTGATTGCGCCCACTCTGAGTTGCAAACGCTGTGCTGAACTCATCGGAGAGCGTCCATCCACCCAAGGCAAACCCAAGCTCAACATTTGGGTTGAGCTCCTTGAAACGACGAAGCTGCTCGAAATTGCCTGCATCCTGGGGACCCGCATCATTCCAACCAACGGGATCACTGGTGACCGTGACCGAATCAGCCGATTCACTGATCGTGTAGCGATCGGAGTTGTAAGCAGCGATCAGAACAGGATCAACCGCTGCATACTCCGCTTTGCTGAACGTACGGCTCACTTGATCTGCTGCATCAAACCGCTTCTCTTGCGCTGCATAAGAATCAAACAGCTGAACAGAGCCATCCACTTTCACATCAAAGAAGCTGTAATTGAGATGGGTCATCGCTTGCCCATTCACATCGGACAGATTGATATCGCGCTCATACACACCCCACTCCTCGAAATAGGTGACGATGCGCTTGTCACCACCCCCATTCGGAGCTTGCACATCCAACGAAGCCTCGATGGAGGACACAACCGAGCCATCTGAAATATCAGCAATCCCTGCAGGATCTAAAACATCAACATCAACATCAACAAAATCAAACACCTCAGCAAGGTTGGTGACCTCACCAGCCGCTTGGTAATAAGACGACTGTGAATCGCCTGGATCTAAGGGTGCAGCCCATGATTTAGGAGAGAGCAAGACGTCGTAGCGTCCATCACTACGCAGCTCAGACTGCACATCAAAGTTGCTGACCGATGTGAGCGGTGCATCCATCACAACAGCAACACGCCAGTCGGTGCCGGCAGAACCATTGCCCAGATTGGTCACGGTGATCTCGCCAGCAAAGACGCCAGACCAACCACCGGTGATCGTTGCCGTTACAGAGAGTCCCTGCGAATCTGCCATCACCGGCGATGGCTCGATAACTGGCGATGACTCAACGACTGGCGATAGCTCAGCAATAGGCGCTGCTTGTTCTGGAGCCACAACATCGGCCCCAGACGCAGCAACAAAAAACAGCGCATTGCTGAGCTCGCCTGAATCCGGTAACCCCACGCTGTTGGCATTAAAGGAAAGCTCAACAGACCCACCAGCTGGAATTTCAAGACCCCAGGCGGGAGGCCTAATCAACACCTGATAGACACCACCACCGAGATCGTTCACAGAGGATTCAGCCGACCAACTCTCAAAATCGGGTTGATTGGTCAAGAAACTGAACGACCAATCCTTCAGCGCAACATTCGATACGTTCGAGAGCGTGAGGGTTCCACCCATTCCCCCGGAATAGAGATTGCCAGCAACCGAGGCCTGCAGCTCACCCGAACTCGATGGCATCGGATGGTTGTGCATGGAGTGGTCAGTCATGGACTGAGACGCGTCCATCGCCATCACGGTGGAGTCGAGATTCAGCATCAAACCAGAACGCACCTGATCGCCATCGGTGGAGGCACCACTGGGAGCTTGGGGTGTAAGGAGACCAGCCCGGCTCACCAGGGAAACCTCATCAGCCGTGAAGCCAAAGGGAACCTCAAGGTTGTCCTCCATCACCTGATCGTGATGAAACTCGAGATTGGCGCCGATCAAATCACTGCGCTGAACTCCTAATAAAAAAACGCTTTGATTCGTGGGCTCAAACTGAATCAGCAATCCCTGATCCGTATCAACCACAGAGAGTCGTTCGCGTGTCCCTGTGTAGAGAAAGTTCAGTTTTTGGGTTAGAGGATCAAAGCCATTAATCACCTCTTGAACGCCAAATTGATGGGAACGCACGTACACAGTCCCAGGCTCACGGGAACCGATGCCTTGCTCCCAAGACAGCACCGCACCAATGTCTTGACGAAGATGTTCATTTCCAACAACCCCAAGGTTATCCAGGCTGAGATCGTTCCAACTCAAGCCCTCAAGGGCTTGCACCTGATCTCCCCAGGGATTAACAATCCCCGCCGTGCCGTCAGGCAAGGAACCAAGAATTAAGCCGTGAACAGAAATCTCTCCAAAATCAAGACGATCTGTTGTTGGATTGAAATTAGTGATATCAGATCCTGCAGGGTTGGCTTGATAGGTCACGCCCCCAATAAAGGAATCAGTCATCATTCAGGCTTGAAGAACAGAAATAAGAGCAAACAAACGAAGATTTCGAATCATGCCAGAACTGATACTTGAGGCAGCAAAATAAACACCAGCTCAAATCAAAGCCAGCATCGATACACTCTCAAAAAAGCAGGCAACAAAGAATCAGCCTCCCTGAAGGAAACCAATAATCAATGAATCATCCTTCAAGCACAGAAGGAAAACCAATTCAAAAACACAACCTTTGAACTCCAAAACTACGTTTACAGATCCAAACCCCTCAACCGTGACCCAACCACATAGCGACTATGACCAATTGCATCTGAGCTCAACTCAGAACAATAAAAAGCACATCACCAATGAAGTAAAAATCTTGGAAGCAAGCAAGAGATGAGTCTTCAAAGCCATCACGAACCAGCATCGATTCTGCGGCTTGAGTCTTGACGGAAACCAAACCATTTGGGTTAGTCAACGGCTCCCTTCTTAGAACGAGTCTTTGGAGCAAAGCCTCTGATCTCGTCAAAAGCAAAACAGCCTTCAAAACGAATATGAAAGGATCAAAGAGCTGTCTTAACTTTTTTCGGCTCCGGGAATCGTTTCCCAATTGGTGTGCGTGGCCCACAGGCCCCAGATCGCCATCGCCCGCAGGTAGTGGCAGGCCCGGAATGTATTCACCGCCGTGATCGCTTCTGGGGTGCGGAATTGCAAGCCACCGGCATACACCTGGGTCACCACTGCGGAGCAGATCGCTTCTGCCGTTGGGCCCTCACCCATCAAGCGGTAATAGCTGGCGATTCCAAAGTTGATCCCCGTCCACACCTCCAAAGGATGGGTGCCATTCGGATCCAAGGGCGTGCCATCGCGGCGCAAACCATTGGCTACCCCGAGCGATCCACCTGCAAAGTTGTCAAAACAGGCTTCCTTCACCGCTTTCAAAGTGCTGCGGCTATGGGCCTCACTCACCACAGGCGGCAAATCCAGCAAGCGCGCATAGAAATCACCACAGAGCTGATCGGCCATCACCACGGGAGTACCGCTTTCGGCATCGATGTCGTAGTACTCACCGTTCCAAAGGAGCGTGTCGAAATTGGCCCGTGATTGCTCCAGCCAGCCACTGAAGGTGTGCTGCTCGTCTCCGGTATCGAGCCCCAGCTCCAGCTGCAGCCGTTGGGCCATCGCTAACGCAGCTTCCAACGCCGCGATCCAGAGGGCACCGCAATAGGCACTCACCCCCTTGAGCGGCCAATCATCAAAGGTTTGATCCGGCGCCCCTCCGTTATCGGGCAGGCCATCGTCATTCACATCAAATTGCTTGAGGTAATGGAGGGCCTGCACCGCCGCAGGCCAGCACTCCGCCAGAAAACTAAGGTCTTCTCCGGTAGGAGCCAATTTGAACGTGCGCCACACCTGCAGCACGTAGTCACTGGCGAGGTCTTTCCAGAGATTGCAGTCCTGATAGGCGGTGTAGTTGGTGGCATCAAACGGCACCTCATTCGGTGCCCCCAAATCATGAGGCGTGGCCCCTTTCACCTTGCGATCCGCTTCCACCCGGCCGCGGCCCTGGGTGAAATACCAACCGATCGGCCGTTGCGTGGCATCGGCTGCGGGAATCGCTCGGGCAAAGCTGCGAATCACCGCCTTATCCAGCTCCGGCCAGAGCTGCAATAGCGCAAAGGAGCCGTACAAACGCACATCAAGGCTTTCGTACCAGGCGTAATCGAGGCACTCCAGCACCCCAAAGCGGCCGTAGGGATCCTTGGAGGTGGCGGCCGTCCAGAGGCTGCCGCCGCTGGCGAGGTCGTAGAGCTCATTGAACAGCGCCATGCGCAGCTCCTCGGGGAGCTCCTTGCGCGCCAACACCGGCGCTTGCCAGGCTTCGATTTGCTCGTGCCAAGAGCGCCAATCGCGCAGGGCTTCTGCCGCAATCGCCGCCGCATGGCAGCCATCGGCGCCATAGAAATCGCTGTAACGGCGCAGGTCCCGCACTCCCGTCGCAAAGCTCGTGACCGGCAGATCCCAGCTGATCGCCACCGGAATCTCGCGGGTTTCCCCTGGCGCCAGGATGAGTTTCACGGCGATCGCCGCACTGGCATGCTCTCCCGCCCGGCTGGCGCGATCGTTGTTGCTATCGGGGATCAGCCCATCAGCGGCAAACGGCTGCCAAAGCTCAGCGCCATCACCGCTGGGATCCCAGCGGCTGCAACGCATCAACTCCACACCATCCAGCCTGTCTGGCAGGGCCAAACACCACTGCCCTTCCCCTTCCGCCAGCGGCGTTGAACGCTTGCCATCAAGCAGCACCCCGCTCAGGCCATCAGCATCAATCCAGCGGTTGCTCTGGCCCTCGCCCACTGCAATCGCCGGGGCGTAATTGTGCTCGGGGCTGCCGTCATCACGGAAATGCACCTCCGCCGAGGAATCGGTATTGGTGAACCAGCCCACCGTGTTGCGCCAACTCAGCAGCAGCGACAGCTCCAAGGGCTTGGTGGTGGGATTGGTGAGGGTCCAGCGGAACACCGCCACCGGATAACTGCTGCGTTGGTAATCCCCAGGAAGAATCGGGCTGAACGCCTCGCAACTCACTTCAGCGCGAAACACCCCCTCGTAATGGTTCCAGCTCAGGGGGTAGCGAGCGGCATAAGTGCCGGTGCTGTTCTCCTCCGTACTGGCGGGATACCACTGCCAGCTGCTGAGCGGCTTGCCTGACTCCGGCCTGGAGTCATCGCGCGTTGGCTCTGTGGCCAAGGCATGGACACGCACCTGATCGTCTTGCTTTTCCCACAGCGCAAATTGGCAATCGGGAATGCTTCCGTACCAATGCTCACCGCCATCGAGGTGCCAGAGGTTGAAATCACCCCGGGAACTACGGCCAATGCAACCGGCCCCAAAGCCCCCTAGGGGCATCCCATGCCAGGGGCCGTCGTCGAGATTGCTGGCGTAGCGCACCGTGAACGGGGACGACCAGCCCAAACCAAAGGAGCGGCTCCAGCTGGCTTCTGGTGGTTGCCAACCCTTCCCTGATGAGCCGCGGCTCAGCCGTGAACGCAATGCGGACAGTCCGAGCGGTGCCATGCAGAGGCCGAAAGTGGACCCAGATTGCCAGAGCTGGCCAGAAGAGCCAGGGCCTTGCTAGGAGCAAGACGACTGAACCCTTCACCCCCGCATCCTTCAAAGGGTCATCGACAGCAACCGCCAGCCCCTTTGGCCGTTGACAAAGACCTGATTGAGAACGCGTGAGAACCCAGTGAGAATTGGCAGTCTGAGGGAATGGCAATCGCTTGCTTGCATCCCCTATCTGGGCATCCTCGCCAGCCTGCAGCTGATCGACCCCAGCGTGGCCAACATCGCCTTGGTGAAAGCCAGCGATGCCCTGCAGATGCATGGCGCTGTGTTGGCCCTGGGCGCGAGCGTCTCCACCTTGGCCCAAGCCGCATCGGTGTTGGTGATGGGCTTTTTCGGCGACCGTTTTGGCAGGCGGCGGGTGCTGGCGGCCTCCCTGCTGCTGGCTCTAGTGGGCAATTTGCTTTCGATGCTGGCTGGCGAGCCCGGCCTGTTTCTGCTCGGCCGGGCCCTCACCGGCATCGCCCTCGGCTCGGTGCTCACCGGCACCTTTGCCAGCGTGCGCTTTGTGACACCCGCCGCTGGCGTGAGCGCCGCCCTGGGCCTCTGGAACCTGCTGATCGTGGTGGGTTTCATCAGCGGCTCGCTGATCGGTGGCTGGATGGCCTCGATCCATTGGCGCTTGGCCTTTTTGCTGGTGCCGATCATTTGCAGCGGCAGTCTGCTGCTCTTGCCCGCCCTGCTGCCAGCGATTCCAGGCAATCGCGCTCTCAAGCCCGACCTCCCCGGCCTAGCGAGCATCGCGATCGCAATGGTGCTGTTTTTATTTGGCATCAACCACGCCGCCTTAGGGCTGCGCAGCCCCAGCTTCTGGCTGCCGGCCTGCAGCGGGCTGCTGTTATTTGTGCTGCACATCACGATTGAGCGCCGCAGCCGCCAACCGATTTTTCCGCCCCGGCTCTACCTCCGTGGTTTCTTTGCCGCCGCAGTGATCAACGGGATCGGCTGGAATGTGGCGCAGGCGGTGGTGCAACTGCAAACCAGCAACTTCTGGCAGCTGGTGCAGGGCTACAACACCAGTGCGGTGGCCTTCGCTCAGCTGCCCTTTCTGATCTGCTTTGGCCTGGCGGGGATCTACGCCGGGCGCTGGATGGGTCCGGGCCGGCGCACCTTGGTCTTGATGGCGGGAGGCAGCCTGGCGCTGGTGCTTGGCCTAGCCCTGATGGCGATCGTGCAGGTGCAAACGCCCTATTGGCAGCTGCTGCCGGCGTTGATGCTGGCTGGCCTCGGGCTGGCCTTTGTGGCGGTGCCGCAATCCGCTTTGTTTGTGCAGGAAGCACCGGAAGATTGCTTTGGATCGGTGCTGGCCTTTCGCACCACCAGCGGCCAGCTGGGCTTTGCCTTTGGGCTCGCCGCCAGCGGAACGATGATCAGCGGCTTTGGGTTTCATGATCTCCACAGCCGCATGCAGGCCGCCGGACTGGGCCTGGAGCATCTGCCGCAACTCGATGAGCAGATTCGTCTGTTTTTGCGCAATAGCCCGATTTCGCTTGAGGGATCGGCGTCGCAGCAACTGCTCACACTGCTGCGGGAGTCCTACACCCAGGGACTAGCAGGAACGATGTTGGTTGTGGCGGTGCTCACGGGACTGCTGTTTGCGATCAGCTTGCTGCTGCTGATCATTGGCCGTGAACAACAACTGCTTCATCAAGAGGGTTCCTGAGCGATGCCATCTTCCGCATCGAGCAAGGCATCGAGCGTGACCGCCGTGCGCACCAGGGCTTGATAACGCTGCAACACCCGTCGATTGCGCTCCAACCAGCGCGCGGCATCGACGGGCGCATCGCGGCTGCCTCCACCCACCAACCCGGAGGGATTATCCGCATCCATCAGCTCTAAATCACCCTGTTGGGCCAGGAGGGCCAACAGGATGTCGTGGAGACGTTGACGACGCTCTTTGATCCCATTGGTGCACATTTTCACCACACCGCTCTCGCTGTGGCCATCTTGAAGGGATGGAGGTCATACGCCTCCGCGCACTCACCCTTTTCATGCTTGTTTCCAAACGAAGCAAGGTGCTGACAGCTCTGCTGGCGCTCTGCAGCGGCCTTGCTGCTCCAGCGGTCATCGCCGAGGAGCTCTACACGATCAACACCACCTGCAGCACCCCAACCTCCCAAAACTTTTCCTGCCAGGTGCAGGCCGTGGATGTGGATGATTCCACGGAGTATCGCCATCGCTTTGGATCGCGCACGGTGAGCTACCGCGTGATGGAAGACCCCTATGTCCGCATCGAAGGTCGGGCCCAGGCCGGCGCACCCTGGACATCGGTGAACAACGCCACCATCAATTTCAAAACCGAACAGCTTTGCTTCAACAGCGAGGCCTTTTGCGTCAACAATCCCACCTTCCTGGCCGATGTTCTGACCCAAGGCGGTCATGCCATTCAAGGCCGCACCCGCCTCGGCATGGCCTTTGCAGGCAACGGCCGCGTGGACGTGGCTTGCTTTGACAACGGTTGTGATCGACTCATGGAGGCCATTCAAAAATGACAAACAAAGCCAGAAAGACAGGCCTAGCGGGAGCGATCGGCGTCCTGCTGA
The DNA here is from genome assembly GCF_900474245.1 of Synechococcus sp. UW179B. NCBI lineage: Bacteria > Bacillati > Cyanobacteriota > Cyanophyceae > Synechococcales > Synechococcaceae > Synechococcus > Synechococcus sp. UW179B. The sequence goes on along the minus strand of NZ_UCNZ01000017.1, from coordinate 106,817 downwards.
TGCTGCAACCGGCAGCAGCCCTCTCCGCCTTTGAGCCCAATGGTGGTCTCATCCTTGAGGCAGCACCAACGTCTGCCACAGAAGAGCTCCTGATCAGCCAACGCGGCGGTGGATCGAGAGGCGGTGGTTCCAGAGGTGGCGGCGGCTCCAGAAGTGGTGGTTCTCGCAGCAGTTCTCGCAGCAGTGGTTCCCGCTCCAGCAGTCGCTCCAGTAGTGGCCGCACCGGTTTCAGTTCCTACAGCGGCAGCCGCCAGGGCACGCGCCAATCCACCAGCAGCAACCGCCAAACCACCCGCAGCAGCACGAGCAGCAATCGGCAAAGCGCGCGTACCGGAACCCGTGATCAGCGTCAAACCAGCCGCGGAGACAACCGGGGAACGCGCCAAAACACGCTCAACAGCAACGTTGATTCCCGTCAGCAGGGACGCACGAGCCGCACAGATACACGCCAAAGCGGCCGCAATGATCGGGTAGACAACCGCTCAGAGACCCGCCGCGATGCCGTGAACAACTGGGATCGCTACGGCAATGGTTGGTACAGCGGATCGAGCTGGTACAACAACCGCCCCTGGAACAACGGTTGGTACGGCGGGTCCTATTACAACAACTGGCGTTGGTACCCCGGCCAAGCAGCTGCCTGGGGTCTTGCTGGGATGGCCACCTTTGCCACCATCAACAACCTGGTGAATTCAGCGCAAACCAGCCAAGTGAGCTACATCGAAGTCCCAAACTCCGATTACTCGCTCTACTACCCAAGCGTGACCGCAACTGGGGATGTGGTGAGCTTTGAAGCCGACAACGGTTACGACACCGTGCGCTTCAACGCCAACTGCCGCGATGGCACGCTGAACGGTGGAACACCGCGGAATGCAAACGAGGCCCAATTGCTGAATGCGGCCTGTCAGGTGGCCTTCGGTCAGTAGAAGATCACGCCGGCTCAGCTGAACAAATCCTGCAGGCGTTGTTCAGCTGCCGGTTCCAAGACGACAGGCTCGGCTTGATACGCCTTGCCCTTGGCAATACGCGCCGCAATCGCACCGCCTGCCATGCTCCATCCGCTGATCCCAAGAGCGCCATAAATCCGCTCCAGGGTGATCAGAGGTGACTGCACCAAATCGTCGTAAGCGATTTCCACCAGCTGCCCCTTGGGGATCAAATGCCGCGAGCGCGCGAAAGCCTCTTGTAATTGGTCGTGGGCTGCCGCTGTTTCCTCCACTTGCCGGAGATTTGATGGAGGCTCTTGCAGACCCACCAACTGCACCAGGCGCTGTTTCACTTGCGTTAAGGAACGAACCGAATCGATCGGGCGACGGTGCAAATAGACAAAACGCGCGCGCGGGAACAAACGGAGCAACAAGCCAACCCGAGCGGTGTGGGCTGAATTTTTGATCACCAGGTGCTTCTTACCAGCTCCCTCGTACAACCAAGTGAGCCGGGTGAACTCCAGCAAGTGACGTTCAAAAGCAGCAGAGCTATTGAGCACACTGCGACGGAAATTCCTTAAGTAGTGCTGTGGGAAGGCAATACCCGCCATGTTGGTGTCCATGGTGAGCCGCGCCAAACCCACCTCATCTTCCTGGGGATCCTCTGGGCCCCAAGGAACCGCATCGATCGGTCGCTGCTGCGACATCGTGCGCTTCAACAAAGCTCGCAACAACGGTTTCAGCACCAATGCAGCCTGCGGTGCCACGGTGAGCTGATTGCGAGCAGTGGCGGCACAGGGATCAGCCGCCAACAACTGATGCAGATAGGTGGTGCCACTGCGCCAATGGCCAATCACCACCACCAGGTCATCAGGGCATGCACAGGCCTGAATCGCGCGGCCGTACCAGAGGGTTTGCAACCAGGCAAACGGTTCCACCAGCAAGCCACTGCCCGACAGCAACAGGGCAACTGCGAAACGCTGAGGGGCCACAGCGCCATGCCTTAAACCCGCCAGCAGCGTGGTGGGGCGAACGCATCCACCGGCCACAAGCACGTCAGAAAGGCTGGATACGGACAAGACCACCTCAGAAAAACAACCCAGGTCAGCAAGAATTTGCAGCTAAACGCGGCGGCAACAGACCTGCAGCCAACGCTGAAACCCGATTGTTTCGCAAATCCGCACTTTTGGGAGCAACTCGTCAGGTTTCAGAAAATTTATGCATAATCTGCCTTAATGTTGCGGAGGGCATCGCGTGTTGCAAGTTGCCAGCGCGACGACCAGCCACCTCTCCATCCCCCCATCAACCTCTCCAAGCCTCAGCTGGAGCACAAGTTTCCGTAGCGCCAGCGAGCTAGCAACAGCCCTGTCGAGGCTGGGCAAAAGCTTTGATGTTCTGCAGCTGTCAGCCGGCCCGCTTCAAGGCCACTTTTCGGTGGTTCATCTCAAAGATCTCAGCATCATCAGCATTCAGACCAATCAGCTGCTCCTACTCAATGGTGAGCGCGGATCAGATTCCATCACTTTCAGCCTAGAAACGAGCGGCAATTTCGACGATCATCGAATCTTCTGCCGGGCTATTGAACCACATTCACTCCATGGATTCAAACCTGATCTCAAAGAAAGCCACTTCCAATTAACAGCAGGTTCAACAACCGTTATTGCGATCACATCAGCCAAAAAATTCTGCAGTTTTCTGGAGTGCTACGGAGAGCTTGAATTACTTGACAATCTCTACACGAGCAATTCGCTCCGACTCAATCCTGAACAATACTCCAAGGTTTCAAAACAGCTTCTCTGGTATTTAAACAACCCATTAAATAATGCAGAATTGCGCTCAATGCACACTGGACATATTTTCACGCTAATGCTTGAAGCGTTCAAATCCACAGACGAGGAAAATTTCAAGTCGTTCGAGATAGCACCACGCCAAAAACTTGTTTACGAACTCATCAACTGGGGATTCGAAAACAGCTCCAATCCCGTCAGACTCGATGAGATCAGCAACATTTTATTTAGCTCACGGCGCACCCTCATACAAGGCTGCAAAGAAAATTTCAACATAGGGCCAATGGAGTTGCTGCGCTTAATTCGATTAGAACAAGTAAATTTTCACCTCAGATGCAGTGAATTACGTGCGGCATTAGATTTAAAGAAAGTAGGTGATATTGCTAATCACTTTGGCTTCTCAAGTCGTGGACATTTTTCAGCAGCTTATCAAAACCACTTTGGCGAAACGCCTAGACAAACGCTATCGAAAGCCAACGCTCAACAGGCAATGGATGTCAAAGCCTGAACCTGAGCTTAATGATCGAGTAATGCAGCAATGAAAGCCCATAAAAAAAAGTTCATCAAATCATATCTGCAAAGAAAAAGTTGATACAATAAACAAATCCAAGGGAAACTCTTGCCTACCAGACTCATCAGCCATGCCAGCCTTGGAAGCTCCGCACAGCCGTCGACTGGTTCCAAGAACATTCATAGCCAAATAACTGCATTTCGCTCTGCCAGCGAACTGAAGCAGCTGTTTCAACAGATAGGCAAAGCATTTGATGCCGTTCAAGTTAGCCGTGGGGCCCTAAACGGGCAGTTCACGCAGACCAATTTAGGCAGCATGTGCCTGCTCGAAATCCGCACCAATCAGAGGTTACTTCTGAATGGGGATAGAGGATTGGACTGCATGAGTTTTTGTTTTGAAGCCACTGGGCTGGCCGATGAACACCTAATGTTCAATAAGCCCATTGCGCCCTACTCCCTCAACGGATTTCGCCAGGGACAAAAGGAATCCCATTTCCAGCTCACAGCCAATACAACCACTTATCTGGTAATACTGTCTGTCAGTCGATTCAATGCATTCATCGCCCATTGCGGAGCAGAAGAGCTCATCGAACACCTCGAAGCCAACAATGCATTGCAAACAACGCCTGCAATGCATGAAAAATTTCGCAAAAAACTTCAAACTCTTCTTGTCACTCCAGTCGTTACAACGCAGCAGCAAAGAGAGATAACGAATCATTTATATCGTTCATTCTTGCATGTTCTTCGAGACAAGTCCAATGTGAATTACCTAAGCTATGCTCCATCTGCCCGGCAGGAACTGGTTAGGGAATTTGTCGATTTTGCCTTTAAGAATTCACGCAACGACTGCAACCTTGATCAAATCAGTGAATCACTGTTTGCATCAAGGCGAACCCTGATCCAGGGCACCAAGGAATCCTTGGGGATGGGTCCGATGGAAATAATGAAACGGGTACGGCTCGAACAAGTGAATTGGATCCTGCGATCAACCGAAGCACGTGCGGCCGAAAACTTCAAAACCATCACCCAAGTTGCTCAACACTATGGCTTTCAAAGTCGAGGTCACTTTGCCAAGGCATACCAACACCTGTTTGCAGAAAGCCCAAGTGAGACCTGGCTGAAGTCAACAACTAGCTGATCAAATAACTGATCATTGCCATCGGTCTCATCCATGGGCAACAATTCAAACATCGAAGGATTGATCATGCCGTTTCCTGCCAAATCGACGGTCAGCAAGGCCGGAACGACTGTGCAGGAGTAGACATATGTAGTCCGCTACCCGATCCCAAAAGGCTGCTAGCCACAAGCACTTTGTGCGGACGGTTCTGGGATTCGATGATTTCTACGGATTCCCCGAAGGTGAGGCCTCTCAATATGAGCCGCATTTAGCTCTTCAGCAACATAAAAAGGAACTGGCCTGGCTGAGAAGCAACAGCTACCACTACCAGGACGAGCCAATTGGAGTGATTGCCTTTCTATTGCTGCTGTCTGGGTTTGTATAGGCCCAAGCCATCTCCACCTCCCTACTCAGTCCACCCTCTCTTCCATGTCATTGCTGATATCTCTAACTCTCTTTTTCATCATGGTGTCCCTGGGCCTCAACCTACCCAGCATCCAATTCGGGCTTCTAAAGCGCAGGCCTGCTTTGCTCATTCGCGTGTTGCTTGCCACATGCGTTGCGATGCCACTCGCAGCACTTCTGCTCCTGCAATCTCCCCTGGGAGAGGGTCTTTCACCTGCGATCAAAACAGCCGTGATGCTGATGGCGATCTGCCCAAGCGCTCCGATGATTGCCTTGAAAAGTCGACAACTCGCTGATAACCCTGAATTAGCGACAAGGCTGCAATTTTGGTCAGCGTGTGCAGCAATCATCAGCGTGCCGCTGTGGGTCAGTCAGCTGCCTAGCGAAGCAGGAGAAACCGTCTGGAGTATTCCCAGTCAAGACGTTGCCTTCCAGATCTTTACCGTGCAGTTAATTCCACTTCTGGTAGGCGTGTCACTCCGCCGATGGCGAAGTGAGTGGGCGGAACGCTGGAATTCGCTTGTTCAAAAAATAGCCACTGTGTTGTTGTTAGCCCTCTTAGTCATCATTCTGATCGTGGCTCTACCAAAGGTAACGCCAATGCTTATTGGCAATCTTAGAGGTGCTTTGGTCATGCTCATTCTGACTTGGATCGGACTGGCTTTAGGCCTTGCTGTAGCGGGTAAAAATAGCGTCGAGCGCAGCACTATTCCGCTAGTGCTTTCCATGCGTAATCCAGGCTTAGCGCTATTAATCATTCAACAGATCGCTCCTCAAGCACTTGATCTCAAAGCCGCAGTTGTGGGATACGTGGTTATCACAGCTGTAGGGTCAGCACCCTTCATGAAATGGCGAAAAAGCCTCATTGCAGGCATCACAAATTGAATATTTTTAAATGATTCCCATGCAAATAGATTCAGACAAAGACACTCAAATCGATTTGAAGCCTCATCAATAGTAAATAATGTTCATCAATATGAGGCTCCACCATTGAATCACTGGCTTTTTTCGGGAAGTCGGGTCGGCATCAATCCAGATGCCGTTGAAGGGCGATCCATCAGAGACTTATTACGCACGCTCAGTGGAACATTGACCGGCGTTTTCGGGGTAATCGTAGGTGTCGCCTTAGTGTTGGGCGGTTTAGAAGAAGCGCGAACGCTCTCAAGCCGTCTCACCACCTCGCCAACCATCATTGTTTCTGGAATGTATCAACGAAATCACTCGCATTAATCCAATCAACACACAAAAAAAATGGTGGTGTTTCTCTAAAAAGGAAACATCACCGCTAGGCAATCAGTGATTCATTCAATCAGCTTTTTGCATCACTCGGCTTGGGATAAATCTCAAGCGTGACCTTATCGATCTGGCCGCCGTAGGCGCTATAGCGACGAGGTCCCACCGATTGAATTGTGACCGCAGAGCCACGGTCAAGACCGACATCAGCACCTTCATCAATGGAGAAGCGCGATGCAATCGTCTTCTCCAAACGGCCCTCCGCGACCACATCGCCGTTGAGTTTCAAGCGAACATCAGCACCTTTGCCGGTACCACCACCGTCGTAATCGAGCTCGAAACGAATCTCTGACTTACCAGAGGGTAATGACTTATTGCTCGTGAACGTAAACAGCTCTCCCATATAGTTGTACGTGTAAACAGGCTTGTTGTTTTCAACGTACAACGACCAACCACCAAATCGACCACCCTGCGAAAAAATCACGCCATCTTCATCGCCCCCTTTCACATCAACAAATGCCGTCACACTGTTCGACACGTTCTTCACATTGAGGATCGAGTCCTCAACCATATTCCAGGCATAGGGATACAAATCCATGGAGGTTCGATCACCTAAAAGTGTTGGCCGCCCTGCAACAGAAGGCACAAGACGCTCGAGAAGACGGTCATCCAGTGGCAACACCTGATTCTCAATCGCCTCCTCCATGAACTTCGCCTTTAGGGCCTCAAGACGATCGGGATATTGCGCAGCAAGATCATTCGAAAGGCTGAAATCAACTGTGGTGTCATACAGCTGCCAACCATCATCTGCCGCAACTGTGTTCATTCTCTTCGGCGCCATCCAGGGATACATGATGGTGGTCCGTGCCATCCAACCATTGTGATAGATGCCGCGATTACCAATAATCTCGAAATACTGCGTGTTGTGCCTTTCTTTAGCGCCTGGATTATCGAATGTATAGAGAAGGCTGGTTCCCTGCATTGGGATCTGTGGGATGCCATTGATCATGGTTGGCATCGGCAGATTGGCCGCCTCAAGAATCGTGGGGGCCACATCATTCACATGCGAGAACTGAGTCCGTACACCACCACCTGTATTGATGCGTTCCGGCCAATGAATCACCGTGCCGTTGCGTGTTCCTCCGAAATCACCGGCAACCTGTTTGGAGAGAGCAAAGGGTGAATTAAAGGCGATCGCCCAGCCCATGTGATACATGGGATAGGTCGTCGGTCCGCCCCACTCATCAAGCTTGGCTTCCTGTTCGTCAGGCGTTTCTGGCACACCATTGAGGTAGTGGTTCCAATTCCAATGTCCACTTCGATCGCCTTCAACACTGGCGCCGTTATCACCAGTGATGTAGATCACCAAAGTGTTGTCTAGCTCGCCAAGATCGTCGATCGCCTGGATCAAACGCCCGGCTTCGTAATCGGAGTGCTCAGTAAAGGCAGCAAAAACTTCTGCTTGACGGGCATAGATTCGTTTCTGCTGAGGCGTGAGGCTATCCCATTTGGGAATACTGTCTGGCGCCTTGGCCATCTGAGTGCCTTCAGGAACAATCCCTGCCTTAATTTGATTCTCAAGATTGCGCTCTCGAAGAACATCCCAGCCCTCATCAAACTTGCCTTTGTATTTGGCAATCCACTCGGGACCCACATGATGCGCGGAGTGTGCACCAGCTGAGGAGTAATAGACAAAAAATGGCTTATCAGGCTTGATTGACTTCTGTTGGCGAACCCAACCGATCGCCTGATCGGTCATGTCTTCTGTGAAGTGATACCGATCTTTCCTCGGAGCATCCACAACAGTGACACCGTCGTGAATGGTGGGTTCCCACATATTGTCTTCCGCTCCAACAAAGCCGTAGAACTTTTCGAAGCCCTGCCGCGTTGGCCAACGGGTCTGAGGGCCGGCGGCAGTGGTCTCACGGCCTGGTGTTTCATGCCACTTCCCGAACGCCGCTGTGTTGTAACCATTGAGCCTCAGAATTTCTGCAACTGGCACGGCATAGTCCGGCACCACGGTGGAATTGCCCGCATAACCCGTTGCAATCTCTGGGATCGATCCCGTATTGACCTTGTGGTGATTACGTCCGGATTTCAAAGCCGCCCGAGTCGGCGCACAGAGGGCTGTGGTGTGGAATTTGTTGTAGCGAAGGCCGTTATTGGCCAGCTTTTCCGCCGTCGGCATGTTCACCGCACCGCCAAAGGCGGAGGGTGCTGCGTAGCCCACATCATCGAGAAGAATGATCACCACATTGGGGGCATCGGCTGGTGCCGTCACCTCCCACTGGGGAGGCAATGGCACCTCTGAAGGGAGAACCTTGGTGACCTTTTCAGGCTTTGGCTCGGCAATCGGGAGCTTGGTTCGATTAAAAACTGCTCTGGAGTTTTGATTGGGTGCGGCTTGGCTCAACGATGCTGTTGAAAGAATCAAAACGCCACCACCCAAAGCAACCTGTCGGGAGAGGCGAGTGAAACGGGATCGAACAGACATGACGAAAGGAAATGAAGAGTGCCCAGCCAAGTCCAGCTAGTAAAAATTCACTTGAACAAAACTTGGTGTCATCGAATGGGATCAGAATCACCGCTCGATCAACATCAAATCCCTTCTCCATCCACTGGGATAGGAAGCATTCAAGCTGAATTTGCTTTCTAGGGTCAGCGTCTAGATATTCGCCCGACTTTTTGAGTCAAATCTGCACGAATAGGGCCAGCCTCAGGGCACCCTGGTAATGGGAGAGATCACATCCGCAGGGTGATGGGCTCAGGGTCTGCGTCCTGCCAACCGTTGCTGTCTCGGCAAGAAACCAAAGGTGTTAAGCGGATGCTGAGGGGGCGCCCCTCGGCAATGTCGACCCGCAGCCCGCTATAGCTATCGCGTCCACCTGCGGCTGGCCAGTTCCGCCCGATAAACAGCTCGCTGGTTGCCACCACCTTGCTGTTGCCATCAACGGTTTGTTCCGTCAGCTCCGCACCTTCCCGCCGCTGAGCTCGCAATCCGTAGCCACTGCCGCCACAAATCACCCAGTTGATGTGGCTGTCTGCATGTCCAGTGTCATGGCTGCGAATCACCTCCAAGCAATGGGCGTGGCCGCTGAGCACAAGATCCACGGGGCGAGCCTGTCCCAGATCCTCCCCAAGAGCCAACACAACGGCATCAAAAACATCGCGCAGTTGTCGTCGAATTGCTTTGGTATCGGCCTGACCACATTTTGTTTTCTCGGTGACATAGGCAGGGTGATGCATCGTCAAAATCCTGCCCCTCACCGATCGATCGCGATGGGATCTGATCAAGCCCTCCTTGAGCCATTCCAGTTGCTCATGATCAGCCCATTCGCTTTGTTTGAGCTGATTCATTTGTTTGATTTGACGCTGAAGATCGAAGCATTCCTCCTGGAGCGTCTCCAACTCATCAAACAGTTCATCCCGGTGGTTTTCATCCAGGCTGCTACTCGCCAATCTCCTGTAGACAACGCTTTGACGTTCTTCAAGCGTCCGCAAATCTCTGCGCAAGTTGCGCTGGTTGTTTGTGGCTTGGTCGGACGTGATCAGGGTGTTCGAATCGAGCGCAAACACATCGACACCGGCATGTTGAAAGCGGTAATAGCGATTCGGCAGGCGCGTGTTCACACCAGGCCTGTATCGCAAACATCGATGTCCATCCCAGACGGCGTTGTAATGCAACTTGAGATGGTCTGAAAGTTTGACTGGCGGTATTCGATGGAGAACATCCAAAAAAACGCAGGCATAGGCCTCTCCTTGCCGAGAACCGCGCCATCCCGCGTCGATATCATCGAACCATTGCAAATGGCGACGAAAGGGAAGGGTGAGGCCCGCAATCAAGGCAACAGGCAGCGAGAGGTCGTAGTAGTCGTGATTGCCAAGAACTGGCAGAAATGGCTGATTAAACATCAAGCCTTCTGGGCTGATGGTTTTCCAATCCTTGCCGTGATGAAGCCATTCCCGGTAAGGCCTTAAAAAGTTGGCGCGGTACTGGTCCATAGCGCCTACCAGGTACACCACATCGCCGGTGTGCAGAAGAAAGGCTGCAGCCGATTTATGGGGAAGCAGTCGTTCAGCAATCCGCCTTGGAGGGCTGTGTAAGCGATGACGACCGGTGCCACTATCGCCTAGCACCAAGAAGTGAAAGGCATCATCGATCCCAACGGTGTCATTGCCCTGGTCGATCACAAGTCGGGTCTGATCAATCCCCTGGCGACTCAGTTCCGGATGGTTCCAGCACACGCGAGCGGCCATCTTGCTGATCTTCCGCTGGATGCTGGGATCGCTGGCGAAATTCAAGATTTCAGGGGGATCGGGGCAACCACCTGCAAGGCTCCTGGGTTCACGCTCAACGTGATGGTTTTCGCATCAAGAACTTCACCATCGATCACAAGTTTCTGCACATCATCCAACTCAATCTGTAATTCCTTGGTTCGAAAACAAGCAATGTTGTTGTTGTGATTCGCGCTGCTGCTCATGATCGCTGACCAGGCAAGACTTGAGAGCACAGAAAGGCCACTGATACGGTCCTTCGGAGAAGCAACGATTACCTCGAGCAATCCATCATCCGGAATCACCTCACCGAAACCCTGAGCCATCAGGGAGGTGGCCGGAGCAGCGTTAGCCATCGTGATCGCGCTGGCATCGAGCCGGTATTCCTTTCCGTCAATTTCCATCGTGGCGTGGAAAGGTTGCTGATCCACCAGTTGCCGAGCACCTGAAAAGATGTAGGCCATCGGTCCGAGGATGTTCTTCAATTCACGGCTCGCTTTATCCACCATTCCTGCCTCAAAGCCCAGGCCAGCCAACAAGATCATCGGTTGGTTATTGCACAGTGCAACATCCACCCGACGCAGGTTGCCGAGTAGCAAATTGGTGCAAGCGGCCTTTAATCCCGTAGGAATTCCCAGCGCAACCGAGAAGGCATTGGCGGTGCCACGGGGAATGATGCCAAGGGGAATATTGCTGTTTTGAAGGGCGCTCGCAACGGCACCAACCGTGCCATCGCCGCCCGAGGCAATGATGATCGAATCTCCTTCCCCTTCAGCATCGAAGGCATTGATCTCCTTGATCAAGTCCTTGGCTTGTTCCGCCGGATCTCGATCGGGTCGCGTCTTCCAAATCTGCAGCATGAACTGCGGTTCGAGATGGGCGCGGATTTCGGCCAGTTCCATTTCAGGATCTCCCTGACCGGAAACTGGATTAAAAATCAGATACCCCCGTCGACTCCTTTTAACGCCCTGCATCAGTGCAGATGCCGTGGCTGGATTCAGGGCGATGGGTAGGTCTTGGAGCAGCGCTGCACGAACCAACGGCTCAGACAGCACATCCCTGGCTTGACGTTCAGGTGGAGAAGGGAAGTGGATGAGACCACTGATCTCACCGTTGAGGATCGTGGCGGCCATCGCAATATCTCCGCCTTGGCGAATCGCCCGAGCCTTAACGATCGATAAGCCCTGCAAGGAATGTCGCTTAGCGAGCTCCTGCAGCACGTCTTCTGCGATGAAGAGTGAAAACCCAGATAGCAGTTGGGTGTTGTTGATGATCCACGTCCCAAGAGCTGGGCAGACGTCTAAATCAGCGTTCAGGACAAGGGTTGAGGGCATGGCTTGGTCATGAAGTAAATCGTCTAGCCCTGAAGGAAGCAATGGCTTCCTCCTGTGCGATCAGGGACGCAACGCCTTCTGGTCGAGCGCGCAGTCAACGCCATTGGCGTTTGGATTCAACGTTTGTTGCGCCTTAACTTCTGCTGCTGCTGCTCGTAAATCTGCGCGAAAGACGGGGTTGGCCTGCAATTGGGCCACGGTTGCTGATCCCATCAAAAGACCGGCCTGAACGTCGCTGTGCCAGTGCACATTGCAGACATTTCGGCTTTTGCCGTACTCCCTACCCCTCTGGAGGATTTGATCCTGTCGATTCGGAATGATTTCACTGAGGATCAGAGCCCAGGCCCAACCCACTGAGGTATGGCCAGAGGGATAGGACCAATCGGTGGTGAGTTCCACCTGATCATCAGGTGAGCAAATCGGCTGCTCATTGTTCAAAAACGGTCTTCGTCGCTGGTAATGCTCCTTCGCTTTGTAGGTCGCAAGCCCCGCATCCGTAAGGGTTCGTCGCAGCAGTGTGTAAAGCCTGGGGGTCTCCTCTTCGGAAATACGAATCCCCGACGCGCACGCAAAGATTCCTGCAGCTGCTGGGAAGTGAAGATCGGCATCACGGGCCGCCAATTGCCAACGCGCACCTCCCTGAACAGCAAGAGTCGCCTGCGCAACGGCTTCGTCCAGAGCAAAGGCTGCCGATCCTGGTGAGGGAGGCGGATCAAGCAGTTTCAGGGAATCGGGCCGTGCGTCTTGTGCCAGATATCCCTCCAGCAGACCACGTTTCAATTCCTTCAGAACGGGAGGGGATCCCACGTTGGATTCGCAGTGGGGTGCTGGTTCAGCAGCTTGAACAGGACCGCTAAGGGGGAGCCCCCCGCCAAGCAAAGCCAATATCAACAGACTGATTTCAAGCCGGGGCATCAAAGAACAAGAACTCCCTTAAGAGTTAGCAACTTGCTTCGAGAGCAGCCATTGGAGCGTGTTAATTGAGCACGAATCGGATCAACGCACATCTCAGGCTGAATCAGCTGCACAACGGAATCCCATATGGCAGGTTGCTGTATCGGTCGTTTGTCCCATCAAAGCCGCTGGCCTAAACCGATGGCAGTAGTTCTCAGCACAAAGGAAAGATCCACCTTTGATGATCCGACGCTCCTGCTCACCTTTAGGAACAGGAAACAAGGTGGAGGTCCACTCCCAAACATTGCCGCACATATCAACAAGGCCGTAGCCATTAGCTGGGAACGATCCCACCGGAGACGTCCAGAACCATCCGTCCGTCTGTTCGTTTGTCCAAGGAAAAAGTCCTTGCCAGACATTGGCAAGCCACTGACCATCAGGAGTCATCTCCGCACCCCAGGCATAGTTCTGCTGAACCAGGCCGCCTCTGGCAGCAACCTCCCATTCATCAGCAGTCGGTAAACGTTTGCCAATCCATTGGGCAAAGGCAAGCGTGTCTTCGTAGGCGAGGTGAACCACAGGGTGATCCATCATGTCGGCGATCGTGGAATCGGGTCCCTGGGGATGCCGCCAATCGGCTCCTTCAATCAAGGCCCACCAAGACATCGGTTGATTTCGATCAACCGATGGAGGCGGAGGAATGAAGACCGCTGATTCTGGCTTTTGTTGATCAGGCGGCAGGTTTGGATATAAGACAGGATCGGGCGGCTTTTCTGAGACCGTGACGTATCCAGTCTCAGAAACAAAACGGGCAAACTCAGCGTTGGTAACTGGAGATTTGTCGATCCCGAAAGACTTGATTTGAATGGAACGAACAGGCGCTTCTTCAGGATAAAAAGAATCCGAACCAAGGATGAAATCACCCGATGGAATGACGACCATCCGATCGAACGTATCATTCATAACATCAAGCCAAGAACGAAAGATTGTTAAAAGCAGCCACACTCACCGCCAAGGATGATGGCAAAAGCATCATTCTTGGCATCAGGCATAGGCTGATGAGATCAACCACCCGTAGGGAATAGGAACTGAACCTGGGCGCGCAATGTCCAATCCCCCATAAGAGTTTCACCCGCCACCTCAGGCTTAATCGCGTTGTAATAAGCGCTAAGCGAAGCATTGATTGGCTGCTTTCCAAGCACAAAGACCCTTCCAAAGCCTGCTCCAACAGGAACTGTCCAACCCTTGTTATCCGGAGTATTCCAATTGGCAGTAATAATTGGAGAGCTTGTCAAATACCAACCCTTGGGAAGGTTGTAATTCAAAAAAGGCTGGATGAGCATTTTATTGACATCATTTCTCTTACCATCGCCAGCAAACGACCAAACATTATTAATCAAACCACCAGCAACAATCTTACCTTTGGTGTAAACCAAAACAGCTGATGGGCCAGCACTCCACTTTCCGGAACTAAGCCTGCTGTCGGTCGCCGTTGGAAGCACCACGGTAGGTCCAACACCCACAGTGAAATTACCCTTCAACGTCGGCACGATGAAAACCGAAGGATTGATATCCCCAAGCGCCTGAATCGATTTTCCTTGAGCCCAGGGCTGGGAGATAAAAGGGACAATCGTGCGTGTAACCAGCGTTAGGTCATCGCTCACCTTGAAAGGAACAACAGGCTGCACATTGACAACATTTTGAGTCCGATTGTGCTTGGCCTTGGGATCTAAAAGATTTGGCGCCCATTGTGTATTTGGAGTGCTATTCCATTGAATGGGCAGGCTGATCAAGCTGGCAATCGGATTTTGGGCGGCCTTCGCCAATGACCCCTCCTCCGCAGCGGTCGATTCACCTGGCGTCACCGTGACCGGTTGATTATCTGTACCAGGAGGTTGATCGTCTGTAGATGCTTGAGCGATCTCACTGTGGACTAGAGGTGTGAAATCAAAATCGCTGGGATCCGAGACCAGAAACTGAGCCTTATCTTGCGCTTCAGCAACGGAAGGAGCCAAGAGAGAGGCACATCCAAGCAGCCAAGCCAGGCCAAAACTCCCACGAAAACGCAAGGTCATCAATCCAATTTCAAATCCACTGAGTTTTATTGCATCAAATCAAATCGCCAAGGGCATCATGCAAAAACCAGCACGGATGGGATCAGATTCAGCAGCAGGAACAGAGAGATGCACCTAAATTTCAGCGAATCTCAATGTTATTCGTGACACGCCTTCTCCCCTTAGCTCTCCTCGCACCACTGAGCACGTTGTGCATGGATGCAGTGACGAGACCAATCCAAGCAGCAGATATTGGTGATAACAGTGAAACTCAGATTGAGACCGAGTTGGCAGCAGGCGCCAATGTTGATATCAGCGAAACTGAAGAAATGGCACCCCTCGTGCTCAGTCAAGCAAGTGATGAAGAGACTCAAATCGACCAGGAACAAGACGAGGAAGACAGTTGGCGGGTTTATCTAGATCTTTATGCATTTTTGGTGCCAACGACTTACAGCTCAACCACCATCGACGGCAACAAAAACAACGCGGAGCTTCCTCTGTCGGATGTGATCGATACCCTCGACGAGGCGCTCACCTTTAAAGCCCAGGTTGAATACGGTCGGTTGGGCTTCATGGCGGGTGTTTATCACGGGAGCCTGTCCAGCAGCGGATCCAAATCCTTCTTCAAAGAAACAACGAACCCCCTACGCAATCAGCTGGGACTTCCTTCCGCACTGAGACAACGCACGATTCGCGTCAAGGGAGATCTCGATGTTGACGTCGATGCCAATCAGACCATCGTGGACCTGGCCTTCCGCTATCGGGCAGGAGCCATTCAGAAGCCACGGATGGAAAAAGGAAGCAGCAGCTTCATTGGCCTACTTGGAGCCCGAGTGATCGATGCCAACATCAACACCAGTTGGTCCGCTCGCAGCAATTCCACCGTCTCAGTGGATGGACAACGCTTGAGTCGTGAAAACACGCGCGAATTAGAGAGAGCCTCTAGCGAAAGCTTTGGCAACACCTGGGTGCAACCGCTGATCGGTGCCTTCGGCACGTATGCCATCAGCGAAGACTGGCAGGCCTTTGCCTACCTGGATGCCGGCGGGTTCGGTTTGAGCGGAGAGCAGGATCTGAGCGGAACGGCCCAGGCAGGCATTGCCTACGCCCTGGGAAATTCAGCCCAGATCTCCCTCTCCTATAAGTATTTCGGGCTTGATTACGCCGGAGGCGGTGGAAACGCCTACAGCGTGGATCAAAGCGGCGTGAACTTAGGTCTGCGCTGGTTCTTCGACTGATCGTTGAGGCTGCTCTTGCCGTTCAAGCGCTGAGAGTCTCAGCCACTTGAACGGCTGTGCGCGAGCCACTGGCAATCGCTCCCTCGATGAACCCACGCCAACCCTGGGCATGGTCGCCAGAGGCAAAGAAAAGATGACCTTCTTGGCGTGGTAGTTCGTCGGTGAATCGAGCAACCGTCCCAGGGCGATAGGTGCACCAACTGCCTCTGGAGAGATCGTCACCACCCCAGTCGTGACCAAAGGTGGAGAGCAGCTTGATCCCCGGAATGAATTCCTCCAAAACGAGCTGCCACTCAGCGACCGACTTCTCCAGAGCGTCTGGTTCAAGGCTGAAGCCAGCAAGCACCGAGTGCTTCTCACCACGCTTGTAGGTGAAACTTCCAATCAGGGGTGAATCCGTAGAACGGGACAGGGTCATCACCGCACCGGGGTCGCCTTCCACTTCAAAAAACACCTTGCAGCCACCCCCGACATGCTTGAGCTTCGAGGCAGCTCCACTGCAAACACATCTCATCCTTGGGCACAACTTGATTAAAAAAAGCCCGGGTTTTAACCCGGGCTTTACTCTCATTGAACGGGCTGAAACTGAGGTGGCGTCCAACTACCATCGAAATACGATTCTGTTGGAGAGTAAACGCGAATGGCCACATTCCAACCAGGATAAATATCAAGGTAATTATCCTGATTCTTATCTCCGCCTAGATGAATAACATATTCACCTTTTTCATTGGCCTTCGCAAAAGCACTGTTGATGTTGTACTTTTCACCGGTTGAAAAACCTTTGGCGTCATACACCGTGACGGACCAGAAAGCCCGAGGATCATTCGGCACATCCTTCATCACAAGAGTATGAGGCTCGATGGAGTCAACAATCTTGGGGAAGGGATACACAGCTCCTTGCTTAGGCAATCCACCCCAACCCACGGCAACGCCGAAATTACGCAGCTCATCGCTGATCTCTCCCCTTTTGCCGAATGCATTCTCCGAGGTCACACCCTCAGGTTCACGGCGACTGTTGTAATCAGCACGCAGATCGAGAATCTCCTGCATGTCATAACGATGGTTAGAGATAAATTCACCTTTGTTGGCCTGCTCCAAGCCAATTTGTTTTTGAACAGCAGCGGCAGCTTGCAAATCAGCAGGATCCTGCATGTTCACCTGTGTGCGCACAAATGCGAACACATAGCGACTACCTATGGCCTCCTTCGTTAACTCGTAACGACCGGGCTTATCGCTAACAACCGGAATCCAATGCTCCTCATCCACCACTTCAAGGATTTGGTAGCGGTCTGTTTCAGGCAAGACAACCGTTGCAGGGCTGTCAAGATCCAGCACGGCAAACGAATACAACGTATCGAAATTGGGCCTCAGGATTGTCCGATCCGCTGGATCCATGGCCTGACTGAGGTGCAGAAACTCTCCAACACCCGTGCCACACGTCCCCTTGGCAATCTTGCGAACGTAATCTTCCAGGATCACCTCCGTCTCAGCGACGGCGTAATTGGCCTTGGTCACCGGTGTGACCACAGTGGCTGTGGTCTCAATCGCCGCTTCCGGACAGGCTTTCCCCTGCGTATGCGGATGCACGCCATCGGCTTTGCCCTGGAAGCCAGCCAAAAGGCCAGCCCCTAGAGCAGAAGCCACCACGAGGCTTCTGCCATGACGCTTGAGCGTACGAAACGCCATTGAGATCTCATCCATTTATGTAAGTGATAGCCATGGGTTCAGTTGAAGCCTCAAGCACAACCAGAAAGCTTGATCTTTCATGCACGATTGGGATCATTTAGACGCCCAAGATTGCAAGATTCATGATCAGCGCACCAACTGTGCGCTGATGGATGCCTGCAATCCACAACTCAAGCGATCACTTCACCTGTAGCTCCGGACGCGTCCAGGAGCCATCAAAATAAGCAGGCGTGGGGTTGTAAATCCTCAAGGTTGCATTCCAACCTGGGTAAATACCAAGGTAATTCTCCTGATTGGAGTCACCACCAAAATTCAGCACCACCTCACCTTGATCATTCGCTGTTACGAAGGCACTGTTGACGTTGTAATTGTCACCAACAGGGAAGCCATCCTTGTCGTAAACAGTTAAAGACCAGAATGCATTGCTTCCATTGGGAACATCTTTGAGAGTGAGCGTTTGAGCCTCATCCGAAGACGGGGTGTAGAAGAGGTATACAGCCCCTTCTTTTGGTAATCCACCAATCCCCACAGCAACGCCCATATTGTTTTGCTCGGGAGAAATAACGCCCTTACGGCCATAGAGATTTTCAGACTTCACACCTTGCTCATTCCGTTCTTGATTGTAAGCAGCGCGCAAGGCAAGCATGTCCTCAAGGTTCCATCGATTGGGCTGCACAAAGACACCACGATTCGCCTGGCTCACCTTTAATTTCTTCTGCAAATCCCGAGCCTTGGCAAGGTCTTCTGGATCATTCATATTGACGCCGGTGCGGAACCCTACCAAGGCATTGCGACTGCCAACATTTTCCTTGGTTAATTCATAATCACCAGGGTTCTTATAGACAGATGTATAACCCTGATCATCCACAATCATGGCGCTTTGATAACGACCACCTGTTTCAGGAAGCGTGATTGTGGCCGGATCATTGAGATCCAAAATCAACCATGAATACAAGGTATCGAAATTGATGCGAATCACCGTTCGATCCTTTGGATCTGCTGCTTTGCTGTCGTTCAACAGCACACCCATACCGCCACTGCAGCTTGCCTTGGCAACGTTGGCGATGTACTTGGCAAACACGGTCTGTGTTTCAGCCGCTGCATAGTTTGCCTTCGTGACAGGTACGACCGCATCACTCTGAACAACAACAGCGGGCTCAGGACAGGTGTTCGAGGGCGCAACCGCTTGTGCTTTCGCGGCAGGGAGCACGGCAACAGAGAGCAGTCCAAGGCTCATTGCAGACGTGAAACCAACCAAGCGCCCTGAAATCGAACCAATACCTTGTGCCATGAGCTCTTTCTTTGCTTTCAACGTCCTAATCACGCCGCCATGGTTTGTCCGGCCGTTCACTCGCACAAGTCTTCCACTGAGCACAATCGGGAGCAAACGTCGGGAACGAAAGGACGTTGTGTTGAACCCTGCACAATGACTTGATGATCGATGTGATCGGCACCGACGCCGGTGCTCCCAGCTCGCTCCCACCCGGAGCTCAACGCTTGGTGGAGCAGGCGCACCTGGTGGCAGCCCCCAAACGGTTGCTCCCCGCACTGCAGCAATGGTCTGCGTGCCCAGCAGGCCAGCGTTGCATTGCCAGTGACAATCCCATCGCTCTAAGCGAAGCGTTGCTTGCCCTTGGCAGCGATCAGCGGGCGGTGGTGCTGGCCAGCGGTGATCCGTTGTGGTTCGGCATCGGCCGGATCTTGATCGAGCGCCTGGGACGCGAACGTCTGCGCTTTCATCCAGGCCCCTCGTCCTTGCAACTGGCGTTTGCGCGCCTGGGGCATCCCTGGCAGAACGCAAAGTGGATCAGCTTGCATGGCCGTGACCCGGCGCCCTTAGCGCAGCGATTGCAGCAACGTCCCATCGCCTTGGCCGTGCTCACCGATCCCAGTCGGGGTGGCGTGGACGAGGTCCGCCAAAGCTTGCGCAGCAGCGGCCTGGAATCGGCCTACGCCCTCTGGCTATGCGAATCGCTTGGCCACAGCAGTGAGCGCGTGCAACGGCTCCACCCATCCCAAGCCACGCCTAGCGATTTGCACCCCCTGCATCTGGTGGTGTTGCTTGCGGAAGATCAAGCAGCGCCACCCGCCGATCAACTGCCACTGTTTGGCCTGGAGGATGGTGTGTTTCTGCAACACGCCGACCGACCTGGCTTGATGACCAAACGGGAGGTGAGGATCCAATTGCTCGCTGAGCTCAACCTTCCTGAGCGGGGCGTGCTCTGGGATCTGGGTGCTGGCACCGGCAGCGTTGGCCTCGAAGCGCTGAGGCTGCGGCCTCAATTGCAATTGCTTTGCATTGAGCAGCGCAGCGGTGGGTCCGCATTGATCGCGGCGAACGCCGCACGCCTCGGCGTTCAACCCGCTGCAGTGCTGGAGGGGGATGCCATGGAAGAACTCAGCAATCTCCCGGCAGACTTAGCCGCCCCCGACCGGGTGCTGATTGGTGGCGGTGGCCGCAAACGTCGATCCTTGCTGGAGAGGGTGATCCAGTGCATGGCCCCCAAGGGTGAAGTGGTGATCCCCCTTGCCACGCTCGAAGCCTTGGCGGAGCTGCGACCCGTGCTCGAAGCCGCCGAGTACACGCTGAAAGTGAGTCAGCAGCAAGCCTGGCGAGGCCAACCCCTGGCCGATGGCACCCGGCTTGCCCCCATGAATCCGGTGTTGATCCTCAAGGGAAGCGCTCCTCGGCAGGACTGAGCCTGACGCGATCGAACGAAAAAGGAGCAGAATCATGCCCTTTAAAGGTGGTCAGGATGTCGATTCGAGAAAGCAAACCGCAGGTGTCACCCCTTCGCCTCAAGATCACTTTGTTTATCGCAGGCGTTGGCCCCCTACTCGCTGTTGGGCTGTGGCTCCAATCCAAAGGGTTCTTCAGCTAGGCACGCGACCGTCACCTAGGCGTACCGCTTATGACACCAGGTCGTGTCTAATCAAGGTTTTGCGTTGGGCCAACAGGGGCGATCGGTTCGATCACAACCGCGTCTCCGATCGCAAGGTCCAGGCGCTTAGCCTCCCCTGCCCCTAGCTCAATCACGCCGTCCGCATCAGCCATCGGCCCAAAGCTCTTGCAGGGCAAGGCAGAACAAATGGGCACCTCAGCCTCGATCGCGATCACCTCGCCTTGGTGCACAAACACCATGTCGAGGGGCGCAAGCGTGTTGAGCATCCAAAAGCGCAACGGCCGTGCCGGCTTAAACGGAAACCACATTCCCCTCAGCGGTGGCAAGGCCGGGCGTCGCATCAAACCCAGCCGTTGCTCCTGGGGCTGATCCGCCACTTCCAAGAGCACACAGGTGTTGTCGCGAACGCACCATTGCGCCTCAAGGGGCAATTGCTGGGGGGGAGATACATCCATCAGGAGCTCTTCAGGAAAGGAACGCCATGGTTCAGGCAATAACCACGGCCACGAATGGTGTGAATCAAGCGGGTGTCACCACCCTCTTCGAGCTTCTGCCGCAAATAGCGGATATACACCTCCACCACATTGCTCGACACCCCCTGCTCATCGTTCCAAACCTCGCGCAAGATTTGCTCACGGCTCACCACCTGGCCCCGCTGCTTGAACAGCAAAAGCATCAACGACGATTCGCGCTCCGTTAAGCCGATGGAGCGGGTGCCACGACGCACCAAACCGCTGCTGACGTCAAGCTGCAAATCAGCCACCACGATCACGGAGCAGAGCTCTTCCCTGCGCTTTTGAAGCGAGAGATGGAGACGCACCCGTTGCAAGAGATCGCTCGGAGCACTGCTGGACAACCAGAAATCATCCGCCCCGGAACTGAAGCAGAGCTCTCGCGCCTCAATGCTGTCTTCGCTCACACCCAACAAAATCGGCAGCGCTCCAAACCACTGGCGGAGCTGCCCCACCTGAGGCAGCTGGCCCGGCGACACAATCGCAGCCATCGGCGGCTGGCCAGCCGTCGCAACGGCCCCATCCCCCGACGCCCACTCCAGAGCTGTGTAACCGGAGGCCTCGAGGCGATCCTGGAGGTGCAGGGCCTCAGCACCAACCAACAACAACACCCCCTGATCGTTCATGGACGATCAGGCTTTGCCACATGGGGCAAGCCCCAACCCAACTTGTTGCGCAACACCTGGAAAAACTCATGGTCCGACAGGCGCACAAAGCGCACGGGATGATCACTCCGCCGGATCAACACCCTGTCTTCAGGCCAGACGTAACAGCCAGCACTGCCATCCACCACCATCATCAGCCGCTCAGGCGTGGCCGGAAACACCGTGACCGGTTCCTGATCGCTAAAAACCAGCGCCCGCGAAGCCAGGGAATGGGCAGCGATGGGGGTGAGCTGCAACACCGGACAATCGGGGGTGATCACAGGACCGCCAGCACTCAGGGCATAGGCCGTCGATCCCGTGGGCGTCGACAGGATCACCCCATCGGCAGAGATATCCACGGGCGCATGCCGGCCGATCGCAATTTCGAAATGACACATGCTGGTGAGTGGCTCACGGTGCAACGCCATCTCGTTGAGAGACAAGGCTTCCCAGCGCCTTTGATCACCGCGCATCACACTCACCACCATGTTGGCGCGCTCTTCGATCGTCCAGCGCTCGGTGAGAATCTGCTCGAGCGCCTTGTCGAGATCACCGAGGTAAGCCTCGGCAAGAAAGCCGAGATGACCAGTGTTGATCGTTAAAATCGGCACCCCAATCGGTGCTGTTTGGCGGGCTGCTGACAGCACGGTGCCATCGCCTCCCAACACAATCGCCAGCACCATCGAGGCATCAAATCCCTCCGGCACACAGGCGTTGTACCCGAGCATGCGCAGGTGCTGGTCTGGGTTGGCGAAACCCACCATTCCTCCAGAACTGCTGGCCCGCACCACCTCGTGGCCGGCGAGTTCCAGCCGCTCCTGAATCGTTTGAGCGGTCTCAACGGCAAGTGACTTCCCGTCATTCACGATCAGTCCGACCCTGGGCACCGATCGCGCTTCAAAAGAACGGCATCACTTTATGAGAAAAATCGGCGCCCAGCAGCGTCGGGTTGTTTTTTGAATCCAGACCCTCCCCTCAGCCCCTCCCCTGAGAGCCGGCCCTGCGTAGCGTTTCGTTCACCCCCTGAGGCGAGCCCAAGCGATGCCAAGCAACACCCCGTCCCATGTGGTTGTGATCGGAGCGGGATGGGCTGGCTGGGGCGCCGCCAAATCCCTCTGCCAGGCCGGGGTGCGCGTGACCCTGATCGACGGGGTAAAGGATCCAACCGGCAGCACGCCGCTCACCACCCCAAGCGGCAAACCCTTCGAGGCCGGGACGCGGGGATTTTGGAAGGACTATCCCAACATCAACGCCCTCACGGAAGAGCTCCAGCTCGGCGAGATTTTCACCGAATTCACCACCAGCGCCTTCTGGTCTCCCGATGGCTTAGAAGCCACAGCGCCGGTGTTTGGTGATGGCCCTCAGCTACCCAGCCCTCTGGGCCAGGCCTTCGCCACCTTCAACAACTTCAAGCGGTTGCCGGTCGCCGATCGACTCAGCATCGCCGGGCTGCTGGTCGCCATGCTCGATTTAAACCGCAACGACGCGGTGTACCAGCAGTACGACGGCATCGATGCCCTCACGCTGTTCAAGCAGTTACGGATCAGCGATCGGATGATCAATGAGTTCCTGCGGCCAATCCTGCTGGTGGGGCTGTTCAAGCCACCGGAAGAGCTCTCAGCGGCGGTGACGATGGAGTTGCTGTACTACTACGCCTTGGCACATCAGGATTCTTTTGATGTGCGCTGGATCAAGCGCAAGAGCATCGCAGAGCAACTGTTGGCTCCACTCAGTCAGCGCTTGCGCCACCAACATCATCTGAAAGTCCTCGGCGGAACGTTGGCATCACGCCTGAACGTCTCCCCCAATGGAACATCGGTGACCTCGGTGGAGACCCTCTCGGTCAGCACGGGCCGTAGCGCTGTGATCAAGGCTGTGGATGCCGTGGTGCTGGCGGTGGGCACCAAGGGGATGGGGGCGCTGATGGCCAACTCACCGGAGTGCGCGGCTCTGTCCCCGGAGCTGGTGCAAGCCGGCCATCTCAACGCCATTGATGTGGTGTCCGTGCGCTTGTGGCTTGATCGCAAGGTGCCGGTTGCCGATCCCGCCAATGTGTTGTCGCGTTTTCCGGCCCTTCAAGGATCCGGCGCCACCTTCTTCATGCTGGATCAGCTGCAAGCGGACAGTCAGCAGGAGCTCTGGGGTGCTGATCCCGTGCAAGGGTCTGTGGTTGCAAGCGATTTTTATAACGCCTCGGCGATTGCCGCACAAAGCGATCACGAGATTGTCGATTCCCTGATGCAGGAGTTGTTGCCGATGGTGCAGCCGGCCTTCCGCACAGCCCAGGTGGTGGATCAGGAGGTGCGGCGTTATCCGGGGTCGGTGTCGCTGTTTTCCCCGGGAAGTTTCCAGCAGCGTCCACCCCTGGAAACCTCCGTGGCCTCGATCGTCTGCGCGGGCGACTGGGTGCGAATGGGAGATCGGGAATTCGGCGCCAAAGGGCTCTGCCAGGAGCGTGCCTATGCCTGTGGTTTAGAAGCCGGAAATTCACTGCTCAGACGCGAGATCATCTCCGGAACAACGCCATCTCAGGCCCTTCCACACCCTGTGATCCCGATTCGCGCCGACGAGCCGCAGGTTGTGCTCGGGCGCACCATCAACAAACGCGTGATGGATCAACTGGATCTCTTTGGACTCAAATACCCCTGGCTGATGGGCTTGTCCTGATCGCACTCATCGACGACTCGAGCGCAGCAACGACACGATCAACCAGAGGCCAAACAGAGTGGCCCCAACAAATAACCCCTCGCTGACATCCCTCAGCAGAGGTTGTTGGGCCAAGGTGGCCATCACCGTGGCACTCAGCAACAGCGATGCCACAAGAATCGCCAACG
Organism: Synechococcus sp. UW179B; assembly: GCF_900474245.1. Lineage (NCBI taxonomy): Bacteria > Bacillati > Cyanobacteriota > Cyanophyceae > Synechococcales > Synechococcaceae > Synechococcus > Synechococcus sp. UW179B. The sequence goes on along the minus strand of NZ_UCNZ01000017.1, from coordinate 82,468 downwards.
ACACCCGTTGCGACATCCGGTCCAAGCTGGCGCGCATGGCGTCAAGCCCCTCCAGCTGAATGGCAAACACCAATTCATCACTGCTAAAGCGCCGCAACAGTTGACTCAACTGCCGCGGAGAATCAATCGTGAGATTGCGTAAATCAAGGCCAAACTGCATCAGCCGTTCTTGAGGCAGCATCACGGCACGGGCCAGGAGCTGGGCCACCAACGGCTGCATCTCCCCGGTGAAACTGAAGGCCGGGTTCAAAGAATTGCCCACCCCTTCCAAGTTGGTGACGGACTTCACAAACAGGCCCAGGGTTCCCGGCACCCGTAACCCAGAGCGATTCGCCAGCTGCAGCAAGGAAGCGAGGAACAGGGCGAAATTCAATTCCTCCAAGGGCTTGGAAAAACTGAGGGCAATCAGCTGATCCAGCTGGCGCTGCAAATGCTGACGATCCACTTTTCCCCCCCGTGCCGGTGGCGCAATTTGCTCCAACACATCGGTTGCACGGGCACCGTCCTGATTGATCAGCGCCAAGACAAGATCCAGCAGGTTGCTGCGCGTGCGCGGATCAAACTGACCCACCATGCCCGCATCCAGCAGGATCACCTTGCCATCGGCGAGCACTTTGAGATTGCCGGGATGGGGATCGGCATGAAAGAACCCATCCACGAAGTATTGCTGCACAAAAGCGCCAAGCAGGGCCGTGGTGGTGGCCACCAAGCCAGGCCCAGCCTCGAGGGCCTCCCGACCTGCAGGGCTGAGGATCGATGCGCCCTCGATCCACTCGAGCACCAAAACGCTGCGGCCCGACAAGGACTTCACCACCTGAGGAAGGCGAATCTGTCCGTTTGGAACAAAATTCGATTCCTCCAAACTGCGCTGCAACCGCAAGGTGTTGGAGGCCTCAATTCTGAAATCGAGCTCGCGCACCAAGGCCTCCAGCACCTGGTCGGCAAGACCGACAAAGTCGTACAAACTGCCGAGAGACGTGGCTGCAGCAAGGGCGGCAATCTTGCGCAGCAAGCGACCGTCTTCTTCCACCTGGGCAGCAATCCCGGGCCGCAAGGCCTTCACCGCCACGGCACCCAGCTCCGGCAAGGTCGCCCTGTACACCTGCCCCACACTTCCAGCCGCAATCGGCGTTTCATCGAAGGTTGAGAAGGCCTCGTCAACAGAGCAGCCCAGCTCTTGCTCCAATTGGGGTTTCAATTGCTCCCAGGGCACAGCCGGAACATCCGCCTGCAATTGGCTCAACGCCGCGATGTAGTCGTCCCCCAGGAGATCGGGGCGTGTGCTCAACAGCTGGCCCAGCTTCACGTAAACGGGGCCCAATTCCGTCAGGATGTTGCACAGCACCGAGGGCAGGGGCAGCCGCGTTTCAGAGGCATCGCCTCGGTTGAGGAGCTGAGAGAGAAACGACCACTCATGGCGGGAGACGATTCGAACGATCTCCAAGGCTCTTGAGGAACCGTCGAACACCGAAAGAACAGACATCGGCGCAGGCTCAGACAACCGTATGGAGTCTCACCGCAATTGCATAGCTCGGCAGCATATTCATCCAGAAAGTGATCGATTCGTAGTAAAGCGGTTTAGTTGTAATCGCCAAAGCCAATCCTCAACAACACCTGAAATAGCGATCGTCCACAGCGATGGCATTGAGCCAAACCATGCAACTATTAGAATTAACAGAAAGTCAAAGAATTGAATATATTACTCAGGGCTAGCAAATTACTTGAAGGCGGGTCCTAAATATACGAAATCCTCAGCGATGTTATTAGCAATGCCGGCGCAAATCCTAATCCTCACCTGGGAGCCACGATGATTAGTACCGCAGGCAATAAAAGCTCTCAAGACACAATATAAAAGCAGGTCTTATTGAGGAAGTGACAGTTTACATCTTTTTTGTAAAGCACTTAGGCTTCAGAATGATTAAACAAAGGCCAGACGCTAAGATAAGGAATAGGAGCAAAAGCAAGATGACCCGGTTTTCCAAAGTCTCGTTCTTGGTGGGATTACTTCTCGCACTCCCCAGTGCAGTACGTTGTGAGCCGCTACTCGCTCGACAAGAAGTCCTCGGCAATGCAGAGGTGATCGCGACAATTGAAGGAGCGATGCCAACGGGCATTGCAGTGGCAGATTCCGGTCGAATTTTTATTAACTACCCGCGATGGGGAGATGACGTCATTCACACAGTGGCAGAGGTCGTAGATGGCATTCCTATCCCGTACCCAAATCGCGCGATTAACAATTACGAGGCTGGCAAAGATCCGAGCAAGCATCTTGTTGCGGCACAGAGTGTCGTGGTCGATTCCTCTGGCCAAAAGCTATGGGTGTTGGATACAGGCACTGTGCAATCGAAATCAGTGGGATTCGGAGGCCCCAAATTAGTAGCGATCGATCTTGCTACAAATGAAGTCGTACAAACCATTTTATTTCCTCCGGACGTCGTCTCTCCAACAACGTATCTCAATGATGTTCGTTTTGACATGAGTCGAGGCGAGAACGGAATCGCATTCATCACAGATTCCTCGCAACAGGGTGGGTTGATTGTGGTGGATCTTGCATCTGGAAAAAGCAAAAGACGTCTAACGGGCCATTCATCTGTGATGTCTGATCCAACATTTGTTCCCATCGTGGAAGGTCAAGCCCTCAGGCTGCGCCCTGAAGATGAAGGGTCAAAACCCTTCGAAGTCGGTTCAGATGGAATTGCCATTAGCCCGGATGGTGAAACGTTGTACTACCGCTCACTCACCAGTCGTCATTTCTATAGCATTCCCATTGATGACCTCATCAATCAGTCGATGAGTGATCAAGAACTAGCTCTAAAAATCCATGATCATGGCCAAATTAGTGGGGCATCGGATGGATTAGAGAGCGACACCTTGGGACGCATTTATCTGACTGATTATGAACATAATGCCATCCACCGTGTTGTACCTGGAGGCGAATTAGAGACCTTAATGGTAGACCCAAGAGCCTTATGGCCAGATACTTTATCACTTGCTAACGATGGCTATTTATACTTCACATCTAATCAGTTGCATCGGCGGGCAATCTTTCATCAAGGAGTAGACAAGCGAGATCAGCCCTATGGCTTGATGCGGATAAAAGTAGATGCGAAGCCTATTCGCTTCTAAATCCAATCCGACATCATATATTTTCCGCGTATCTCCAATACACTTAAAATTCAAACAGTACAGAAAACGGGCTTAAGAGTGCTATTACCTTGATCTCAAAAACTTCATTTCAATCAACATACTAAGCACACAATTAAGATCTACTACCCAACTATTTTTTTCAAAATATCTTTATGATCACTTAGAACCAGATGATCTCAACACAGCATTCGACCTTCATCAACACAAAAATCATCCGTTAATCACCGACAGCAATCCCTGTGTCCTACAAACTTTGGAGCAAAGATAAGATGCGTTGATCCAATGAACAATTGCCTCACGATCAGAAAATAAACCTGCTCTGATTGCGGGCAAAAAATCGAGACAAACAAGTCATCAGGTTTTACGGCAGTAGGGCTAGCGCGTCAATCACCCTCTTCGTTTCGAATCAAAACTGATCGAGAAAGCGCAGATCACTGGTGTAAAGGCGGCGGATGTCATCGATGCCATGACGCACCATGCAAAACCGTTCCACCCCCAAACCGGCAGCAAATCCGCTCCAACGATCGGGATCAAGGCCTAACCCCTCCAACACGGCCGGATCCACCATTCCGCACCCCATCACTTCCAACCAACGCCCTCGCCATTGGACGTCCACCTCCGCAGAGGGTTCTGTGAACGGGAAGTAACTGGCGCGAAAGCGCACCGGTAGGTCGCCAAAGAACGCCTTGAGGAACTGCATCACCGTTCCGCGCAGGTGGCTGAAATCCAAGCCCTCATCAATCGCTAGCACCTCCACCTGATGAAACACAGGCGAATGGGTGGCATCCACCGCATCCCGCCGATACACCCGGCCTGGAGCCACGATGCGCACCGGTGGTGGATTGGTTTCCAGGTGTCGGATCTGCACCGGCGAGGTGTGGGTGCGCAACAACAGGTTGTCCTGCAGATAAAACGTGTCCTGCATGTCTCGCGCAGGGTGCTCGGGCGGAATATTCAAGGCCGTGAAGTTGTGGTGATCCGTCTCCACCTCAGGACCTTCCTCCACCTGATACCCAAGGCCGCAGAACAGATCAACAATCTCCTCCGTGGTGGTGATCAACGGATGCCGGTGCCCCATCGGCACGCCCAGCGGAGCCGCCGTGACATCCAGGGTTTCCGCTGCAATTCTTGTGGCCATCGCAGCACTGTTCACCGCCTCAAGGCGCTCAGACAGCAGCTGCTGCACCAACGTTTTCAGCACATTGGCGCGCTGGCCTACCAACGGCCGTTCATCTCCCGGCAGCTTGCCCATCGCCCCGAGCACGGCTGACAGCCGCCCCTTCTTGCCCAACAGGCCCACCCGAAGCTGCTCGAGGGCAGCGGCATCGGCGGCCGCCTGGATTTCAACCGCCGCCTCCGCCTCGAGGGCATCGAGCTGATCAGTGAGCTGCTGCAGGGAGATCGTGGCGCTCAAGGCATTGGTTTCGCGGCAATGACTGTAGGCAGCCATCACGACTAGGTTCCAACCAACGCTTACCAACCCTTCGGATGGCTCCCCTGCGGATACTGATCAGCAACGACGACGGCGTATTTGCCGACGGCATCCGCACCCTGGCGGCAGCGGCCGCAACGGCCGGGCATGAGGTCACCGTTGTGTGTCCCGACCAGGAGCGATCCGCCACCGGCCACGGCCTCACCCTTCAAACCCCCATCCGTGCCGAACGCGCCGATGAACTGTTTGAGCCTGGAATCAAAGCCTGGGCCTGCAGCGGCACCCCAGCCGATTGCATGAAATTGGCCCTGTTTGAGCTGCTGCCTGAAAAGCCCGATCTGGTGCTTTCGGGGATCAACCACGGCCCCAACCTCGGCACAGATGTGTTTTGCTCCGGAACCGTGGCAGCAGCAATGGAGGGCACGCTGGAGGGCCTGCCGGCGATGGCCGTGAGCAGCGCCTGTTTTCAGTGGAGAGAATTCCAAGCCGCCGCCAACTTGGCCATCGAGGTGGCGGAAGCAGCCCTGGCCGATCGCTGGCCAGAGAATCTCTTGCTCAATCTCAACGTTCCCCCCTGCAAGCCGGAGGCCATGGGGAAACTGAGCTGGACCCGCCTGTCGATCCGCCGCTACGACGAACAGTTCAGTCCACGGGTCGACCCCCGCGGACGCACCTACTACTGGTTGGCCGGTGAAGCGGTCGAAGATTTCGAGTCGGGCGGCGATGGCCCCCGCGACTGGCCCACGGATGTGGCCCAAATTCAAGCCAATGCCCCATCGCTCACCCCCATCCAACCGGAGCTTTTCTGGCGAGGAGGTCTCTCCTCCCTACCCCAACTGCACCTCAATCAGTAGTTCAGCTCGTGCGGTAGATCCTCTGCAGCATCCACAGCGAAAAAATCAAGCCGATCACATGGGCAAACAGCACCTGGGTGTTGCTCAGCACCGAGAGCATTTCCAGGGAGGTGATCGCCATGTTTTCACTCGCCCCTCTGGCACCAATGGCAATGCCTGGCGTCTGCTGCGACGCCTGCACAAACAAGGCCCCGGCGAGGGATTGGTACCCAACAGCAGCGAGCACCAAGCCCAACAGATCCGCCAACAAACTGCGCTTGATCGTGCGGCTCGCCTCCCCCCGACTTGGTCGCGCACCACTATCAAGAGCGCGGCCGAGCCGCACCACCAACCAGCCCTGCCAAAGGCTGAACAGCAACACCAAAAACGACAGCGTGGTGAGCGACAGCCCCGGACCCAATCCCAAGGCTTTATCGGCGTTTCTGCTCAAACTTCCGCCGATGTTGTTGAACGTCAACACCCCCAAAATCACAATCCCAAGCCCGGTTTGGGTCCAAAAGCGGATCCAGGCGGATCGGCGCAAGCCAAGGGCAAGCAGTTGGAGATCGAGCCGATCGGCCATGCGATGTAGGAGGTCTGTCGTCCAAACTTGCCATCAACCACTGATCCGTGCACAACGCCGTTGATTCCTCTCTGCTCCCCACAGCAGGCCAAAACCCCCACCACCCTGGCGTTGGGCAGCTTCGATGGCCTGCATGCGGGCCATCGGCGGGTGATCGCGTCTGTGACCGAAACGGATCACCCTGAGGCCATTCCCACGGTGGTGAGCTTCTGGCCCCATCCACGCGAAGTGCTGCACGGTGAACCCCGCCTGCGCCTCGATCTCCCAGAGGAAAAGCTCGAGCTCCTCGAGCCCCTCGGCATCCAGCAGCTGGTTTTGGTGCCCTTCAATCGCCAACTGGCCCAGCTCAGCGCCGCTGACTTTGTCGAGCAGGTGCTGCTCGGTTGCCTCAAGGCGCGCCAAATTGCCGTGGGGGCCAACTTCCGATTCGGTCGGGGCCGTGAGGGCGACACCGACACCTTGCGGGCCCTAGCGGAAGACGCTGGGGTGCAGGTGTCGGTGTTGCCGATCTTGGAGGATGCCGGCGGACGGATGAGCAGCAGCCGCATTCGCGCAGCGCTCTCGAATGGCGACCTCCAAAGCGCCAGCGAACTGCTCGGCCGTCCTTACCGCTTCCGGGGAACGGTGGTTCGCGGTCGCGGCTTGGGTCGCGATTTGGGCTGGCCCACCGCCAATCTGCAAGTGGATGGGCGCAAATTTTTGCCAGGGCTTGGCGTCTATGCCGCCCGCGCCTGGACACAGCGTGATGGCGAAGGGAGAGATAGCGAAAGAAAGGGCGAAGCCTTACCGGCCGTGATGAATCTCGGCCCCCAGCCCACGGTGGACCCCAACTCGCCTTCCGCCGTTGAGGTGCACCTGCTCGATAGACGCATTGAACTGGTGGGCCAGGAGCTGGTCGTGGAGCCGGTGGAACGGCTGCGCGGACAACAACGCTTTTCAGGCCTCGAGGAGCTCAGTGCACAAATCGGTCAGGACGCCGAAGCAGCTCGTCAACGGCTTCAGGCCCCGGCGGGGTAAGCATTCGAGAGTCCCCAGACGATGAACACACCAATGCCGCCCAGGAGGATGATTCCCCAAACCAACACGTGCATGGTGCTCTCGGATCCGCTGTTGTCCATGGCCGCCGGGGAGCATGCGATCCTTCACAGACTGCCATGGAGCCGATGGTTGTCGAAGCAGACGCCAACCTGCGAGTGGCGCGGCTGATCGATGCCAACCTCGATCGCGCACGGGAAGGGCTGCGTGTCATTGAAGACTGGTGCCGCTTTGGACTCGATCGGGACGATCTCGTCGTGCCGCTCAAAGACTGGAGGCAGCGCCTCGGGCAACAGCATCACGATCGTTACCGCCGGGCCCGCTCCAGCGCCACAGACGTTGCCGCCGGCCTAGGCCATCCCGCTCAAGCGAGTCGTTGCTCTGCCCCAGCGATTGTCAAAGCCAATGCCAGCCGGGTGCAGGAAGCCCTGCGCGTGTTGGAGGAATTTGCTCGCAATCTCGATCCAGACCTGGCCAGCACCGCCGCCGAGATCCGCTACGGGCTCTATGACCTCGAAGTGAGCATTCTCGAAGCCTGCTGGCGTCAACACAGGCAGGAACGCCTCGAGGCCGCCAAGCTTTGCCTGATTACGGATCCCGATCGAGACAACGATCTTGAGCGGTTGCTGCAGGGAGTTGAAGCCGCTCTGCTGGCCGGCGTCAGTCTGGTTCAGTACCGCCGCAAACAGGGCCATGACCAACAACGCCTGCGGGAAGCGCAAGCCCTCAAAGCCCTTTGCAGGCGCTTTGATGCCCTGTTCATCATCAATGACCGCATCGATCTTGCGCTGTTGGTGGATGCCGATGGCGTCCATCTCGGCCAGGACGACCTCCCCCTCTCAGAAGCGAGACAGCTGCTCGGCCCAGAGCGCTTGCTGGGACGCAGCACCCACCGCCTCGAGCACCTGCTCGCGGCCCAGCAAGAGGGCGCTGATTATCTCGGCGTTGGCCCCGTGTTTGCCACCCAGACCAAACGCGATCGCAGCCCAGCCGGCCTGAGCTGGGTGACAGAAGCCAGTCGTCACGCGACCGTGCCCTGGTTTGCCATCGGTGGCATCGATGCGGAAACGATCGGCTCGGTTCGCGCTGCTGGCGCTGAGCGCGTCGCCGTTGTGAGCGCGATCATGGGATCCAATGATCCGGAAGCAGCCAGCCGGACCCTGCTCCAAACCCTCACGTAACCCCCCCCCTTGCTTTGGTGCCATGCAATTCACGGTGAACGGCGAACGGCACAGCCTGGATCCATCCGCCGCAAGGCTGGATCAAGTGATCCAGCAGCTGGGCCATCACCCGCGGCTGGTTGTTGTGGAATACAACGGCTTGATCCTGACGCCGGAACGCTGGGCAGCTCAGCAGGTCCAAGACGGTGACAACCTCGAGATCGTCACCATCGTGGGCGGTGGTTCCTAGAGTTACCGGAGTGTGATATGCCGTCTTGGCCTCCTCCAAACTCCGCCCCCAGGTTGGTCAAATCAGACACTGGCTCTCGGGATTGCTGGTGCCAGTCCTGGTTGTTGGCCTATTGGTCCTTCATCCCCAACCCAGCGAGGCCGCCCGTGGTGGTCGGATCGGGGGTGGCAGCTTCCGTGCCCCGTCCATGCCCAGAAGCGGGGGATACAGCCGTAGCTACGGAGGCGGTGGATATGGCCGCGGCTATGGGGGTGGGATGGGCTTTCCGTTCATCATCCCAATCTTTGGATTTGGCGGAGGCAGCCTCTTTGGCTTGTTAATTCTCATGGCACTCGCGGGTGTGGTGGTAAATGCGGTGCGCAATGGCGGCGGTGGCGGCGGCCCTGCGATCGGTGGGGGTTATCGAGCCCCCCGGGAGCTGTCCACAGGACCCGTATCGATGCTGCAAATGCAGATCGGACTGCTCGCCAGCGCCAAAGCGCTGCAAACCGACCTGCGTCAGCTCGCCGCATCCGCGGACACCAGCACCTCCTCTGGTCTGCAACGGGTGCTGCAGGAAACAACCCTCGCCCTCCTGCGCCAGCCCGAGCTCTGGGTGTACGCCAACGTGGAATCAGGCAGCGTTCCCTTCAACGCTTCAGAGTCGACATTCAACCGTTTGTCGATGACCGAACGCAGCAAGTTGCACGCTGAAATCACCACCAATGTGGGCGGGGTGCGCAATGGCAATGCCGCGGAATTGAGCAGCAGCGGTGATGCCGATGCCACCAACGAATTCATCGTGGTGACGGTGCTCGTAGCAAGCCGCCAAAGCGTGAAGCTCAAGCAAGCCAACAGCGGTGAAGACCTACGCGAAACGCTGCGCATCCTTGGCTCCACATCCTCCTCAGACCTGATGGCTCTTGAGGTGATTTGGCAACCGGATGGGAGCGGCGACGTTCTCAGCGCCGATGAGCTGGTGATGGCCTATCCAAACCTTCAGCACCTCTGAAGTCTGATTTAAGAAAATCTTCCGCCCATTTCGCGACATCAAACAAGCGGTCAGGGTTTCAACTCAATAGGTTTAAATCACTACTCACCGTGTTGAGCCTTGACCTCCACTGCACCACGCTTAGACCCCAGGGCCATGCAGTGGCAGACCAACGGTGAGCTCGATCAAGGTGACCTGATCGAACTGGTTTGCCATCTCCGCAATGTGGAATGCGACCAGCACAGTGATGAGCTGTCACGCTTAGGGCATAAGCACAAGGAACAGCCCTAAACCGTTGTCCCCGCGCTGAAGTAGCTGATCTGGATCAGACGCGTCGTTGCAAAATTCGCAACGCCGCCATGGCGGCGCCGTAACCATTGTCGATATTGACCACCGCAAGGCCTGGAGCACAGCTCGCAAGCATTCCATCGAGAGCGGCCCGGCCCCCCGCACTCACGCCATAGCCCACCGACACGGGAACACCGATCACCGGTTGGGGCAACAGGCCCGCAAGCACGGTGGGTAGGGCTCCTTCCATACCAGCGCAAGCAATCAAAACCGACGACTGCTGAAGTTTCGGGAGTTGATCCAAGAGCCGATGCAACCCGGCAACCCCCACATCCAGCAACAGCTCTGCCTGAATGCCATGCCACTGCAAGGCCAGCTGCGCTTCTGCAGCGACCGGGAGATCGCTGGTGCCGCCACTGAGAACCGTCACGGTCCCAAGCTCCGGTCGCAACGCCGGCGGAGTTCCCGACGTTAAACATCGGGCCCGGGCCTCAAAACGGACAAGCGTTGTGTTGCATCGCTTGAGGACCGCCTCGGCCTTGGCCTCATCCACTCGCGTCACCAGTGCTGGCTGATCCCTGGCCGCAAAGGCTTCAAGAATGGCCACGATCTGGTCCACCGTTTTATGCAGACCCCAGATCGCTTCGCTGATGCCGAGTCGATCGCTCCGCTGCCAGTCGAGGCGGACGTCAGCGCTGCTCATGGGGGCAACAGCTCTCCTTCAAAGACCAGAGGGAAGGGATTATCCATCGCCTGAGGCAGCGCCATGGCGTCGCGCGCGAGCTGCTCAAAACGAGCCTGAACCTCTTCCACCTGGTCGCTGGGGATGGCCTTCCAAGCCTGCCGACTCGACCAGCGAATCAAAAGCGTGCCCTCTTCCGTTTCAGGGTCCCAAAGCAAATCGCGACCGAGAAATCCCGTCTGTTGCGCCAACCAAGGCTCCCAGCTGCCACGCTCCGCCTCCAGCCACGCCTTGCGCCCATGGGAGGGAACAGAGATGCGCAGGTGCTCAATCACCGCAACGTCGTAACCACCCTCTGGATCCGCAAACGCAGCAAACCGCACATCCGCCGTTTGACCCACCAGCACCAAAACAACGCATATCAGGGTGGTGACCCTAATCATTAGCGGCTGGAATCGCTGCGGAAGGCTTGGCATCAAAGCGCCTGCAAAAGGGCCACGGCCTGACATGAGATTCCCTCTTCCCGGCCTTCAGGGCCCAACTGTTCGTTTGTAGTGGCTTTCACACCCACCTGGTCTGGAGCAATCCCAATCCTGAGGGCAATCGCCGATCGCATCGCCTCAATATGGGGCTTGAGCTTGGGCCGCTCGGCGATCAACACCGCGTCCACATTGACCACACCCCAACCGCGTGCCTTCACCAAAGCCACAACCTGCTCCAAGAGCACGAGGCTGTCGGCTCCTTTCCATTGGGGATCACTGGGAGGGAAATATTTGCCAATGTCACCCAAAGACAACGCCCCCAACAGGGCGTCCATGATCGCGTGCACCAACACATCTGCATCGCTGTGACCATCGAGGCCTAGCCCTGCTGGATGCTCCAGCTGCTGACCGCCAAGAATCAGGGGTCGACCCGGCACCAAACGGTGGATGTCGTAGCCGTTACCAATTCGAATAGTAGGAACCGAAGAGGCCATCAAGAGAGTGCAAAACGGGACGAATCAAGCTGACTCAGCCGCATAACAACAGGAGAACAGCTCTGTGAAGGTTGATATTACGAGCAACACAAATTGCGCGAAGCGAACCAAAAGAGACACGAAAGCGATTACAAGAAAATCAAGGCAGCTTCAAACGTTTGAGAAATAGAAATAATACGGGGCGAGGAATCACCGAAACAGCCAACTCGTAATTGAACCAAATAGAAAGACCAGCGAATCAGAGAATCGCTCAAAGATGCGTCAAAGTGCCTCTTCCCCAACGACATCATCTTCCACAGACTACAAAACCGATGATCAACAGGCCAGACGCTGACAAGCAACGAGGAGCCAGAAATTTGGGTTTTCAGAATCCGGTTGGCATAAGAAATAGCGCCTCATTGCTGTATTTCATCTGCAACTCCTAATGAATCAACAAAAGGTGCTGATACCAGCTGGCAACAATCCTCCCTTCTGCAAATGAGGACTCACTAGCTTACCAATTAGCGTGGAATCAGGGAGAAAGCGAAATTAAATTCTATCAATGTTTAAAACAGCATTAGCTCTTTTGGCCATGCAGACACTTCGCCAGTTTAATTCTAAAAAAAGAAACAAGCTAACGCTGAATCCGCAATCGATAGTACTGAAGAGAACTTTGTCACATTAAAAATCTGACATTGCCGCTAGGCCTTCATAAGACCCATGAAGCGGATGATCATGATGCTGCCTACCTTCAGCATAATAAAGCTTTTCAATAAGAAGATCGGGCAATTTTTCATCCCCGAAGATCAAATCCAGCACAAGCCTGATTGGGGAGCGATTTTGATTCAGTTGTTTCTTTGCTGTGGATTCGATTACCTCCAGATCACCCTTCGAAAGATTGAGCTCCTGAATGAGTTCTTGGTAAACTCGTCGCTCATCAGAGTTGATCTTGCTGCGATCACGGGGCTGCATTGAAACAGCAGCAACGAGATAGGCCACTCGTGCAGCAAGACAACGATTCTCATGGCTTGATAACGCCCCAGCAATCTCCTTGATACTGAGCGATGAACTTTTAATAGGGAAAGCAAGTTCATTCTCAATCGTATTGGCAAATATCTGCTCAGGCAGGCTGAGAATCAGTTGCTCTTCTTCTTTTGAAATATTTCCATCACTTAAGGCAATTAATTTAGCAATTTCAAGCAACGCTCTGATTGCTTCCTTCGACATCCTGCTGTCAGTCATCACCGTAGCCCAAGCACACTTCCTTCAACAATTGATAGCACGCGACTATTTCAGCCAACACAGCCAAGCGTCTATTTAGAATAATATTTCATAGAAGCTTCCGTCAATCTGCACGACCAAGAAGCAAGAGTTCCTCTTTACAGTAGCAAATACTGAGAAAGACTATTAATCTATTCCATTATTGGATACATTAAGATTATGAACCTCTCGACAGAATTTGGGATCAATAAAAAAGAAGTTTTCTCGCCTTGAGAATGTCCTCTAGCGCGCACAGCATGCCCACAAACAGACAGCCCCCTCCAAGCAGCTTTGTCCATTCCTCTAAATGATGCATAATCGGAATCAATCCGTCAACCAGTCCAAACCCTTTACTGTCGCAAAAGACCATCAAAACCGAAAGCAAAAAAGCGGATTTAGCGTAATTTATAAATCTTGAAGAAAAGGCAAAATAGCTCCTTTTCAAGAGAATAAAAGTCATGCCCAACAACCCGTACGCTCCAACAAGAATGTCATCAATCCGGTCACTCAACCGAGTCTCCTCCCATCCAAATAGTGAGTGAATCAATTTATCGAATCGTTCGTGATACATAAATGCATCATCCATTGCTAGAAAAGCACATCCAAAGGCAAGGACAACCCACACAGAAACTGCGGAGAAATTCAGAGAATTTTTCTGAAAAAATATAGCTATTGCAATAATCGAACCAACCATAGAGCACAAAGCTAATTGCAAAGTAGAGACATCAGTGACTACAGATTTTTCTCCATACGAAGTGGCCGTAAGCAGAACCACAGCAAGAAAAACAATATAGGAAGTCAAGGCAACAAATTTTATTTTTTTAGCATGCATATTCAAAAAAACTCAAATGCCAGATCGTGCAAATCATATGATATCGCACAGTTGATGCATTGTAGCTCAGGCCGGCAATGAAATAACAAGGAGATTGATCACTGGTAGAATTGATTCATAATCATTCCCAGAAAAATTCCTTCCATTTAACTGAAAAGCGAGCGCAGGTTTCCCCTTTCAGTGAGTCTCGGGAGGAGACATACGGAGATTTTTTGTAACTGATACTTGATGAGACGAAGAGCGATCCTCCGGCAAGAGTCCAAAGAGCGAGCGCTTTTCAATTCAGCAATTAACTTCTGACAGTGATTCAGACACTTCAGAGCGGCGAATAAAATGCCGGCTTCCCCTCCAGAGCCGCGCGGCCTGGACTACTGTTATCTCGTGAGAGTGCATTAATCAAAGTGCGTCGTAACGACTGATCCGTGCGAATCAACGCAAAGAGAATGTATTGGCCTTAGCAGCTAATTTGTTGGCGCGTTTTGACAGGCCTTGGGTTTGGGAGCTAGGCCTGCATGCATTTGGGTAGTGAGCCCTAGATGAGCGCCCACTCTCCAAGTGCAAGGAGGGGGCGACGAATACTGGGTCTAGATTGCTTGGCTAATTCTTGTACTAGTTGAACGACGATCGGTTGAGCTACTGATAAGGAACTCGATAGAGCTTCCTTTCAGTGAAGGCCTCCATGAAGAGAGGCCGCCCCTCCCAGATAGGAAAGACGGCCTAACTCGCTCGTTTATGCATATCGCAGACCATTAATCAGTGAATCTGTATCGCGGAAGCCTGAACCTCGTATCGAAAACAGTGAACTGAAAGAGTGGTGCGAAGCGACTGTCTGCAGGATCACCTGGGGCCGGGGCTCTAGGTGTGGGGTCGTTTTCTCCTTGGGGCACCTAGGACGGTGCAGTTGGAGCATCGATTGGCGTGGCGCGCAAGGCATTGCCTACCAAAGGAACAACCCACGTCTTGTTGAGACTGTTGGAGCAGGGACCTGAAGTCAGCTTGCTTCTGCTGATAACTCAGGTGGAGTGTCGTCTGTCAAAGCGCCTCCGATCTCGATGCCCATAGTTTGCGGCAGCCGTGCAGCGTTGCCATCGGTGTAAAGGCGCATTGCCTTCACAGCAGAAACCACCGAAATTAGGAATGGCGTGCCTCATCAGCAGGGGGCGGTGGATTTTGAACCTGCTGCCAACGGCTCCATAGATCTGGCCGACGCTCCTGGGTGCGCTGCTCGCGCTGCTGCTGACGCCACAGCGCAACGGCACCATGATCCCCGCTGCGCAGCACATCAGGCACGGTCATGCCACGGAAATCCGCCGGGCGGGTGTAATGCGAATGCTCAAGCAACAGATCGCTATGACTTTCCTCCACTAAGGATTCCGGCGTTCCCACCGTGCCTGGCAGCAAGCGCACCACCCCATTGATGATCGTCATCGCCGGGAGTTCACCGCCCGTGAGCACGAAATCCCCGATGGACACCTCCTCATCAGCCAAGGAACGAATCCGTTCATCAAACCCTTCGTAGTGCCCACAGAGAAACACCAACTGGTCGTAATCCTTGGACCAGCGCTGTAAATCAACCTGACGCAATGGTTGCCCCTGGGGGGACATCAACAGCACCCGCCGTCGTGGGCAAACCGGTACCGACTCAAAGGCCGCAAACACTGGTTCCGGCTTTAGAACCATGCCGGCCCCACCCCCATAAGGCAGATCGTCCACCTTGCGGTAACGGTCGATGGCGTAATCGCGAGGATTGTGAAGGTGCAGCTCCGCAATCTCGGCCCCAAAGGCACGACCGATCACCCCAACCTCCAGCAATGGCGCAAAGGCCTGCGGCGCCAAGCTGATCACATCGAGGCGATAGGGAGCCATCAGATCTCAGCTCTGCGGACGACTGACGCGCCTTATCTCCGAGCAAAAACTGCCCTGCCTGGGCTGGCCATCCTCACCAACCGCCGTGGTGCTGCGCAGGCGCAAATTGGGTTTGGTGAACCAAATACGCTCCAGCACCTGGTCGCCATTCTTGGCTTGGACGCGGAGCTCGAGACTGGCATCAGGAAGCAGCTGCCAACGCCCGGTCTGCTCGGTGCCGCCTGCCTCGATCGCAAGACACCCATCGGCTTGAAACGCGAGGGTGCTCTTGCCACCCTCGGCGGGCGTCACGTCCAAACAGGGCACGCCAGAGGCCACGGAAGCCGACACCTCAACCTCGCCCCGTTCACTGCTATGCCATTCCTGCTCGGAGGCATTGATCAGAAAGCGGCTACGCAAGCTCATCCAACGGCCCACGCAGAGGGCAAGAAAACCGTCGAGATCTGACGGAGGGAACGGAGTTTGATCGCTCATGCTTTGCATCTTCGCAGGCGCAGCAACCAGCACTTAATCGCCCACGTATCCCAACTCCGCCAGTCGGGCCGGCTTGCTTCGCCAATCGGGAACCACTTTCACGAACAGCTCCAAATACACCGGACCATCGATCAAGGTCTGCATCTGCAAGCGAGCGCCCTGGCCGATCGTTTTGAGCATGGCTCCCCCTTTGCCAATCAGGATTCCCTTCTGGCTTTTGCGCTCCACCAACACCGTTGCCAACACGGCCGTTCGCCCAGAGCCCTTGCCCTTGGCAGGCATCTCCTCAATCCGATCAATGCTCACGGCAACGCTGTGGGGCACCTCTTCGCGCGTATTCAGCAACACCTGTTCACGGATCAGCTCTCCCATCAGCAAACGTTCGGGCTGATCGCTCACCATGTCCGATGGATACAGCTGGGGCCCCTCGGGCATCAACGAACTGATCGCTTTCACCAACTCGGGGCAGCCGTCTCCGCTGAGAGCACTACAACGATGCAGCGGCCAATCGGTGTCAGCCAATAGCTCTCGATAGGCCGCATCGGCCGCATCCTTCTGCTCCAGTGGGACCAGATCCCACTTATTAAGCAGGACCTGCACCGGCAAGGATTGCTGACGCAGCAGTTGGACGATGAAGGCATCACCCCGTCCTGGGGCCTCGTTTCCCTCCAGCAAGAGCAGCACCTGATCCACCTCTCCAATCGCTGAGCGAGCACTGCGAACAAGCCGCTCCCCCAGGAGGTGATGGGGCTTATGTATGCCGGGCGTATCCACCAGAATCAGCTGGGCTTCATCGGTTGTGAGGATCGCGCGCAGCCGATTGCGGGTGGTTTGAGCCACGGGCGAGGTGATCGCAATCTTGTCGCCGATGAGCTGGTTCACCAGCGTGGACTTCCCCACATTGGGCCGGCCGATCAGGGCCACAAAACCAGAGCGAAATCCCTCAGGCGTACTGCTTGTGAACGAACGAGAGGAAGACTCAACCATGGGTTAAGTCTGCGCTTTCATCAGCTGATTGCTGGGGTTTGGTTTCTGCGGTGTGGAGTTGCTCGCTGATGTCACGGGAGAGATCAGCCTCAAGAAACTCTTTGGTTTCTGGAAGCGCCAACCGGAGATTCGATTGAAAGTCCAGTTCAACGTTCAACGAATCCGCTTTCACATCCAAGACATGACCACCGCTGCCGTGATCGTCGGATAAAAAATGAAAGTGATACCCAGGGATGTTCAAGCTGGTGGTGTGCGCAGGGCTCCAAAACCCCACCAACGTTCCAGACACCTTTTCCAGGCGGACCATGGTTTGGTTTTTTGAAGCCTCGAGTAGGCCCATCCCTTCAGGCACCCTCGACACCGATCGCATTTCCACCTGTTCAAACAAGCCTTGGATCTTGATCGCCACGAACAAGTTGGCGCCAGGGCGAACCGGATCGATGCGGCCGCCGAGATCCTCAATGCTGCCGATGTCAGAGACACGCATCTGATGCTCAGCCTGAAAATGGGTCGCCACCCAAAAAGGAATGGCCTCCTCAGGCGGGGCCTGGATCAGGCTGCCATCGGCCCTCGCCTGCCAACAGACGCCATCGAGAAGAACCCCCTCGCCATCGAGTTGTTCAAAGGTGCCCAGACCAAAGTCGCCGTGGTCGATCAGGTCTTTCACCAGCAGGGCACCCCCAAAAACCCCTTCCACAACAGCGGTGGAAGTGGAGAGCTGCCAAAGGGTGTGATGGTCGAGGTCGAGGTAATCGGCCAACGCTTTGCGAACCACGGCGCTCAGCGTCTCGCCGCTTTGCTGACAATGACGCTGCAACGCCTGCCAATGCCCAGCAGGCAGCCTGAGATTCAGATCATGACCTTGTTGCTCTTCCACTCTTCATCAACGGCTTGTCCTTACTTTGGCGAGAAGGAACGTCTGCACAAGCCTTGTCTTCCTAATCTGCTGGGAGCTCTCACCTCCGCACCATGACTGATCAGGACTCGACTGTTCCGTCAGAAACAGAGCCACACGTTTCGGATTCCGTGCCAGCGCCCAGCTTTCAACAAGCGATGGAGATCGCCGCTGTCTGGCTCCAGCAATGGGATCAAGAAGAAATCAGTGATGAAGTGATTGCCGATCGGGTCGGGGAGCTTGTGGCCAGTCGCGATGGAGCGCGGGGCTTTTTTGTGGTCAGCCTGGCTGGAGACAGTGCCCTGATGGATCGATTGCCTGAAGCCCTTGTGGGCAAACTGCGTTCCTGTGGTGAAGGAGTGGTGGATCTCACCGCTCGCAATCTCGCCATGAGTGCCGCGATGGTGGTGCACCACCGCAAGCAATCGGATGACTTGCAAGCTGCAGGTTCG
Organism: Synechococcus sp. UW179B; assembly: GCF_900474245.1. NCBI lineage: Bacteria > Bacillati > Cyanobacteriota > Cyanophyceae > Synechococcales > Synechococcaceae > Synechococcus > Synechococcus sp. UW179B. The sequence goes on along the minus strand of NZ_UCNZ01000017.1, from coordinate 64,367 downwards.
GAGCGCGTCAACCTGCGCTGCACCGAGTTGTTACGCCAACTCGAACCCCACAGCGTCAAGGCACGCTTAGAAACCTTGTTGGCAGCAGCAAGCCACGATCAAGGACAGGATGTGGCTTTTCTCGATCGCTGGGGATACGACGCAAACCAGAAGAAAGCGATTGCACGGGCGATTGAAGCGGTCGCCGACTAAGTCGTGACGTTCAAATGCGTGACGTTTAAATGCGTGACGTTTAAATCAGAACAAGAAAGACATTTGCATCCCGAACACCAACGCATCCGGCACCGAACCCGTCCCTGAAGGATTGAACACCCATTGAAGGTTTGGCTGAAGGGTCACGTTGTCACCTAAAGCAACCTGATACCCCAATTCAACAATTGATTCCCAGACCTGATCTGTCGGCACCGATGGACTCCAGCTGGCATGGGAGAAGCCCAGCACCACCGTGTCATCGGGGCGATTCCGAAATAATCCTTTCCCAACCCAACCACCGGCATAAAACATCGGAATCTGCTGCACATCGGAATTCAATCCAAGCGATGCATTCGCCCAAAGCTGTCCGTCCAACACCAAGTTGTTGAGGGTCATGGGCACAGACACCAGTCCATAAACGCCATTGTTGTCCTTAGAGATTTGGAGCGGATCCTTCACAAGAGGAAAATCCCATCGCCCTAACCAACCACCCAACTGCAGCCCGGGGGTCGGGAGGCCCGACACATAATCGAAATCCTTCTCATCTTCAGGAACACTTTCTAAATGACCATTTTCTAATTTCTTAACGGGAATGGAGGATCGCTTTGCAAAGGGAATATCAACCTGTAGAAACTGAGCAAGACCATTGGCAGACGGTGAAATCTGCAAGTCAGCACCATGATATCCAGGCTCAAATCCTTTCGGATTCATTTGATAAATTCCATAGCGCAAGGTATGACGCTCCTTATCACCTAAATGGAGCACCGCTCCATACTGATTAGCGGGATAAGCCGCCACGGGGAGTGAATTAGGGACACCCCAGATTTGGCCACAAAAGCCATTATTGCTGTAGTAACAGAGCAGCGGTGATGAAGCAAAGTCATCAAATGTTGCCATTTTTCCAAGCTTTACTTTGAGCAAGCCTGGTTCGCTTTGATTGCGCTCAACCCAAAGACCAGCGAGTCGGAACGTTTGCCCATAGCCAAAAATTTGCTGAACAGACTGCGCATTCGGGATCTTTTCAGACAGGCTTGTACCGGAACGTTGAGACGCATTGATCACCAACTTCCATGCATCAAATTCATCCCATTCAGATTCTGGACGACGAAACCCAGAGGAAAAGCTTGTGTTTAAAGAAAGATTGTGCGTGTAGGTAGCGCTCTGCTGCAAACCTCCGAAAGGATTGCCATTGATTTCATTGACATATCCCAACGAAATCGAAACCCAGTCAGGGAGATCCAACCAGTGATGCAACAACGGTTGAGGCCTCACTTGCCAGACTTCATCCGTGGAGTTTTTAGGCTCTTCCGCCCAGAAAAGCTGAGGTTCCAGTGGAGACAGCAGTGCCAAGGCAGCCACAAGAAACGCTCTGCCACAACCTGTGAAACCACGCAAAGCCAAGGGAACCCTCATCCAAAAGACAAAACCGGTCAGACCATATCCTCCAGTTCCCGGCCCTTGGTTTCCCGCACCATGAATAGAACAAAGAAAAACGAAATCGCCGCAGCCGTGGCATATAGGCCATAGGCCAGAGAGGGTCCTGACGACTCAAGGAAGACAGGGAAGGTGGTGGAGATCACAAAATTGGCCAACCAATTCACGGTGGCAGACAAACCCAGGGCGAGGGCACGAATGCGGTTATTGAACATCTCTCCCAAGAGGACCCACATCACCGGTCCCCAAGAGAAGCCAAAAGCAAAGACGAAAACATTGGCTGAAATCAAGGCCACCCATGAGGAAGCCCCTGAAAGCACAGGCGCACCATTCACGATCGGAGCTCCAGCAAAAGCCCAACTCATCAGCCCCAAGCTGATCGTGATCACGACGGACCCCATTAACAACAGGGGACGACGCCCCAATCGATCAATCGTGAGGATCGCCAGGAATGTCGTCACGACATTCGTGACTGAAGTGATCACCGTGATAATCAAGCTATCTGTGGTACTGAAACCCACCGACTTCCACAAGGCGCTTGAGTAATAAAAGATGACATTAATTCCCACAAACTGCTGAAACATCGCCAACAATATCCCTGTCCAAATAATCGGTAAAAACAATGTTCGCCTGGAAAAAAGATCAGCAATGGAGCTCCCTTCATGGTTGCCAAGACTGAACTGAATCCGATCAATGACTGGCTGTGTTGGCTCACCCAGGGTTTTGCAAATCACCACACGGGCCTGCTCAATTCGACCTTTTTGCACCAGATAGCGAGGACTTTCTGGTATCTGCAACACCAAGGCTCCATAAATCACTGCAGGAACCAGCTCTGAGATCAACATCCATCTCCACGCCGCCATCGGCCCCAAATTCGACAGGGGGTTCTGATCCGGAGTGGCAAGGACCAATAAATAGTCACTGAGAAGCGCGATAAAAATCCCCAGCACAATCGCCAATTGCTGCAAAGAGCCCGTGCGGCCCCGCATCTCCGCTGGAGAAATCTCAGCGATGTAGGCCGGCGCAAGCACACTCGCAAAACCCACCGCCACACCGCCAATCACGCGCCATGCCACCAGATCAATCAATCGGGGCGCCAAGGCAGAGCCCAGGGCACTCACCACAAACAAAATCGCCGCAAGCCACATGCTTCGGCGACGTCCAATCCCATCCGCCAGCCAACCAGCACCCAAAGCACCGGCTGCAGACCCCAGCAGTGCTGACGACACGGCAAGTCCAAGATTCACCGCCGACGCATTAAAGGTGGACTGAATGGCAGACACCGCCCCATTGATCACGGCCGTGTCATAACCAAACAAAAAGCCGCCTAAGGCGGCAGCAATGGCGATTCGCAGAATGAATTGGACCCGTGGATTCCCTTGATGATTCCCTTGATCATTTGGCGTTAGCTCGGCACTGCTGTTGCGCATGAATGGCCTCGCCAAGCTCGAACTCTCAATAGAGCAAAGGGGCGTTCCCGGCGCCTTGATTCCTTACAGGCCGACACACACTGTCCATAAAAAATCCCGGACGAAGCCGGGATGAAACAAACAGCGTGAAATGACCCTTGATCAGTCAAGGCCAATCAGTCGCGACGACCACCACCCTGAAGAGCAATGATCAGGCGCAAGATGAAGATGAACAGGTTGATATAAGTGAGATACATTCCCAACGCACCTGCCAGATACTGATCATCGCGATAGGTGCGAGGCATCGTGTAGAAGTCCACGAAGGCCATTCCCACAAACAACACGGTTCCGAAACCGGCAATTAACAATTCAAAGCCCGAACCTCCGAAGCCACCTCCGGTGAAAAGGCCTCCAACCACCTGAACCACCATGGCGATGATCAGACCAATCAGACCAATGCCAACGACTCCAGTGAGTGCCTGGCCAACGCTGTCGCTCATGCGACGGCCGACGACTGAAGCAATTACAAAGGTAATGCCAGTGGCTAACGCCGCGCTTCCAACTGCTGTAACTCCAGCCAAGGCATTACCAGGATTAGCAGCTCCAACAACAGCGACGGCTTGAAGGACTAAACCCGTAAGGGTGAAACCCGTGAGCAAACTGAACGTGGCAAGTAAGGGGAGAGCAGTTGAATTATTCCCTTTTTTTGCCGCATTTTGTGCAACAAAAAAGAGGATGAACCAGGGGATGATCGCAACCAACGAGAGAGTTTGAAATGCCTGGATCCCCATAGCGCTCAAGGTGGACATACCACCAAGAACACCTGCGGCGGTGAGAACCATGCCGCCGCCTACATAAGGCAGGGCTTTATTGACAACATTGGGGCCAACAAGAGCACTGGATTGTGCCTCGCGGATGGCCTCTTGAAAATTACTGCTGGCTGGCATGCCTTTCACTGAAGACTCCCTATATCTTGCCAGCGAGAAAAGGGAATGGCCTGCTGCAGAAGTGTGGATCCCCCTATCAATTCCAAACAGGTGGAACAAACAACGTGCCGTTGTTGATCCCTACTCAGGGCCCTCGAGCGGGCTCAAATCAGCGCCTCTTTGTGGGTGAGATTGTTCATCAAAGCTGGCATAGGCCTCCACCACGCGTTGCACCAACGGGTGGCGCACCACATCAGCCGCGGTGAGATGGCAAACGGCAACACCAGGCACCCCATCCATCACCTGGGCCGCTTCCACCAAGCCACTCAACTGCCCAGACGGTAAATCCTGCTGCGTGACATCACCTGTCACCACCATGCGTGAGCGCTCCCCTAAACGCGTGAGCACCATCCGCATCTGGGCCGGTGTGGTGTTTTGAGCCTCATCAAGAATCACAAACGCGCCGGCGAGGGTGCGGCCTCGCATATAGGCCAAAGGAGCCACTTCGATCACACCTCTCTCGAGTAGAGAGGTGGTTTTTTCGGGTCCAAGCAGGGCATGCAGGGAGTCGTAGAGGGGCCTGAGATAGGGGTCAATTTTTTGCTGCAAGTCGCCAGGAAGAAAGCCAAGCCGCTCACCGGCCTCAACCGCTGGCCGGGTCAGAATCAAGCGCTCAACCTTGCGCTCCGTGAGCATGCGCACGGCCAACACGGCGGCGAGAAACGTTTTTCCCGTACCAGCTGGACCGAGCGCAAAGGTGAGGTCGTGGCGCTCCATCGCATCCACGTACTTCTTCTGACGCAAGGTGCGCGGACGCAGAAGGTTGCCCTTTTGGTTTCGGGCAAGCACCTGATCGCCCATCGCGACGTGATCCTCGCCTTGGCCCGTGTTTAAAGCACCGAGAGCCGACTGCAAATCAATCTGAGACACCGCCTGGCCGTCCTGCCAAATCGGGCGGACCAACTCAACCACCGCAGCGGCGCGTTCGATCTGGACGAGATGGCCAGACATTTCAAGTTGAAGACCCCGCATCACAAGGGACGCACCGGTGAGTGCCTCCAATTGATGCAGGGTCTGTTCAGCCGATCCTGCTAACGCGAGAGCGGCTTCAGAGTGAGGTAGATCAAGGACGAAGCGACCTGTTGCGGCAGCTTCGGGCATGGGTTTGATCAGCTTTCGGTTGATTCGGTAGCTGAATCATCAGCTTCACTGGCCGCTGCTGCCTCTGCAGCCTTGGCTTCTGCCGCATCTTTGGCAGCCTGCTTCACAGCCGCTTCGCGAGCAGCAGCTTGCTTCAACTTGCCGATGGTCTCAGCAGGTCGCACAGACTTTTCGAGCAGTCCGCCCTTCTCGAGCAAGAAGCGAACGGCATCGGTGGGCTGAGCACCCTGGCTGAGGCGCACGCGAAGAGCCTCGGCGTCTAGACGAGTCTCCTTGGTGCGTGGGTTGTAAAAACCCAGCTCCTGCAGGGGGCGGCCATCTCGGCGTGACGTGCTGTTGCAGGCCACGAGGCGGAAACTCGCTTCCCGCTTCTTACCGAACCGCTTCAGGCGGAGCTTGATCATCGTGGCGCTTGCTTAATGGTGGAATTCAGCGCAGCAAAAAGTTGCCCTGAGCTACCAACTTACCGTGCCGTTGACTCAAAGCTGACCAAACCCCTTCTTCTTCTTGTAGGGGCGCTGCCGGCGGGGAGCTGCTCCAGGCTGCCCAGCGGGCATTCCACCACCCATGCCAGGCATTCCAGGCATGCCCGGCATGCCTGGCATCCCTCCACCCATTCCGGGAAAACCACCTCCACCCATTCCTGGCATTCCGGGCATCCCGCCCCCTTTGGTCATCTGCTGCATCACCCCGCGCATCTTTTGGAAATCAGCCAGCACTTTGTCGACATCAGCCGCTTGATAGCCACAGCCGGAGGCAATCCGTCGGCGCCTTGAGGGCTGAGCGGCCAGCAACTCGGGCTGCGTGCGTTCCGCCTCTGTCATCGAACCGATCATCGCTTCGATTTTCTTGAGCTGCTGCTCTCCCTGCTTGAGCATGCCATCGTCGATTTTGTTCATTCCCGGGATCATTTTCATCAGCCCCCCCAGGGAGCCCATGCGCTTGATCAAGCGCATTTGCTGCACGAAGTCGGAAAAATCAAACGACGCCTCCTGCAGCTTTTTCTGCATTTTTTCAACGTCTGCGAGTTCAACCTCTTTCTGCGCCTTCTCCACCAGCGTGAGCACATCCCCCATCCCGAGGATGCGACTCGCCATCCGCTCAGGGTGGAAAGGCTGGAGAGCCTCCACTTTTTCGCCCGTGCCGATGAATTTGATCGGCTGACCGCTCACCTTGCGAATCGATAGCGCCGCACCACCGCGGGAATCACCATCGAGCTTGGTGAGCACGGCGCCGGTGATCCCCACCTGATCATGGAAGGCGCGGGTGAGCTCGGCCGCCTCCTGGCCGATCATCGAATCCACCACCAACAGCACCTCATCGGGCTGCACGGCGCTGCGAATCCGGACCATCTCCTCCATCATCTCGGAGTCGATTTGCAGACGGCCAGCGGTATCGACCAAGAGGGTGTCGTACCCCTCCTGTTTCGCCTTCGCCAAGCCGGCCGCAGCGATGTCCTCAGGCTTGGCCTCAATCCCAAGACTGAAGACATCCACACCGATCTGACCGCCGAGGGTCTTCAACTGCTCAATGGCAGCAGGGCGGTACACATCCGCCCCCACCATCAGGGCCTTGCGTCCCTGATCCTTTAAATGAAGCCCCAACTTGGCCGTCGCCGTGGTTTTGCCTGCCCCCTGCAAGCCAGCCATCAACACCACCGTGGGCGCTTGGTCGGCCTTCGCGAGCGGAGCATTGCCGCCGCCCATCACGTCGACCAGCTGCTCATGCACAACCTGAATGAACTTCTGGTCGGGTGTTACACCACGAACAACCTCAGCACCAACTGCTTTCTCGCGGACTTCGGAGACAAAATCCTTGACCACCGGCAGACTCACGTCCGCATCAAGAAGCGCCCGACGGACCTCCTTCAGCGCCCCCTCCACATTCGTTTCGGAGATGGAGTCCTGGCCTCTCAGACCTTTGACGGCATCTTCAAAACGGGCTGAAAGCTCGTCAAACATGGAGGGCGTCCGCGCAGCACTTCAACCAACTGTAAAAGTCCTGCTTCTTGGATGAAAGTGCAGGGTTGAAAGTGAAGGGCTGAAAGGAAAGGGTTAGCCAGGGATGTAGGCCTGCAAACGCCAGCCCTCAGGATCTCGGCCAAGGATGTACGTCACCGGCAAGTTGCCTGCTGGAGTCTCATCCACCACTTCCCCCTGATCGTTCATGGTCTGATCGCGATAGGTGAGTTGTGCCCTCACTTCAATGCGAGATGGCGTTGAACTCACCGTCTGAATCGAGGTGATCGACGCTTGAACCTTTTGGACGAGGCCATCCCTTGATAAGGCGGCTTGCTGATCACGCACGCGACCGACAAGCACAGGACGGGCCACCTCTGCAAGAGATTCCGTACCCCCCTCTTGGAGCAACGCCGTCGCTTTGAGATCCAGCCATGCCTGGAGGAGAGCTTGCAACTGAACCTCACTGGGAGTTTTCACATCCAGGGGCGCCATCAGCGCATTGGCCTTAGGGGTCTCCTGCTTGAGGGTGGCCTTCGGCTGAGAAGACAGCGCATCAGAAGACAGCGCATCAGCGGTGGGAGTTGCTGTTGGGCTGGATGCCGTCTCCTGCTGGGCCTCCCGCCTCAGCCCCACCAGGCTGAATCCCACCACCACGAGAACCGCAACCACCCCGGAGCCGATCAACACAGAACGCCTGGATTCGGGCAATGAGGGCCTCTTCATCGACAGCCGAGAAAGCGAGAGCTGGGGCAGAGACAGCCGAGACATGGACAGTCGTGACATCGACAGCCGGGACATCGACAAACGCGACAGGGACGGACGGCGGAGCTTCAGGTTTGTCCAGGCCGCGGGAATCATCCGGCGCAACCCACGCCCCCTTGTCTCCTCCCCCCCGGGATTGGCGCTGTCCTCAGAGAAGGGTTCCGCCTCCCCGAGTGAAAGGGGCATGGTGCCCTCAGGATCCAGCCCGAGTGGAGGGAGATTGCCAAAGTTCCAATCCGTGTCTGCGTCCGTTGCGGCAGGCGGATCGGGCGTAAGGGGGCTTCTCCCCTCCTTGCGCTCAAGGCGTTCCACATAGGCCTGCACATCGCGATCGGCAAACCACGCCTCCAGGTCAACAACCTGGGCATCCACATCGCGATAGCCGGGGAGGACATCCCGGCCAAGCCAACTGCGGCAGTAATCGAACAGGGCCGCGAGATCGTCACTGGGGTGGTTCTCCAGCCATTCCTGCAACTCCACATCCGGACTGGCATGCACGTGCTCCAACGCCCGCTCCACATCACCGAGCAGGAGATCCATGCAACCCAGCATTGGATTGAGATCTAACCCCACGAGAACCAGGGCTTGAAGTTTTCCGCGTGCGTCCTGAACCCGCTCAGGCTTGCGTTGGGAAAATCCAGCGGCTGCCAAGGCCATCACGGAAAGGAAACTGGCATCAGAGGAGCCAAACCGCTCCCAACGTCCATACAAATCAACTTGCTCTTGAACCGTGAGAAAGCGTCGAATCTGCTGAAAAAACAACTCAAAACTGCCCTGGTCCATGCCAGACGTTGTGAATTCAGCAGCACCCCCCTCCAGGCCACCGCGATTTTGGACAAAGGTTTCCAACATCACCAGTCCCTCTTGCCGGGCTGATTGCTCCGCCAGATCACGGCTCAGCAGATCCAAAATTCGATAAGGAGTGAGCTGCTCTAAGTCCGTTTCAAGCCGCCGCCTTTGATCGGGAAGCTTGCCCATGCGCTGGAGCAACTGCAGTCCCTCGGTGAGAAGCCCGGCGGCGGATTCATAGCGGCGCTGCTCCTGGTCTTGGCGAGCTGCATCACGGCAAGACAAGGCCGCCAATAGGGCCAGGTCCGATTCTCGACCACTACCCAGGGCAGGTGCCTGCGGGGGTTGCAGCACCTGGCGGGTGAGCTGAAAGGTTTCGTGCGGGGCGTGGGCCTCCCAGAGCAACATCAAACCGGCAACCTCACGGCTGGAAGGCATTTCCAGACCCGCCGTCTCTTCGGGATGCTCACGACTCAATTTGAGCAAGGTGCTCTCGTAGTCCTGCCGTCGCGCCGCATCGCTTAAGAGGTCGGCAGAGAGCCTCAACAATTCAGCCCTCTGCATGAGGACCTCATGGGTGAAGCCCTGATCGGGGCAGCGATCAAGACGCAACTGCAGCGTCCGCAACACCGACTCTGTTTCGGCTGAAGGGCTCACCCCCAACAGGCGGAAATGATCGATGGGCAATTCCACCAGCGTTGCGCTCATTAGCAGAGAAACTTTAGGCAGCGAAAGGGGTTTTGCCCATTGCCTCAACACGGCCCCTTAAAGTTCGTCTCAAATAGGTGGTGCCATGAGTCAGGACATCGCAGTAGGCGCAGCGGCAGGCATCGATCAAAAGCTTGCCAATGGGGCATCCCCGATGGGAGCGCACGCCGAGCGCTTGTCGTCTCTGGTGACGACCAAAAGAGCCAGCGTGGACCGCGAGACGGGCCTGAGGCTCTACCGGGACATGACCCTGGGTCGCCGTTTTGAGGACAAGTGCGCGGAGATGTACTACCGCGGCAAGATGTTTGGTTTCGTTCACCTCTATAACGGCCAAGAAGCGGTGAGTACAGGCGTGATCGGCGCCATGAAGCGTCAGCACGATTGGTTTTGCAGCACCTACCGCGATCACGTGCATGCCTTGAGCGCAGGCGTCCCAGCCCGCGAGGTGATGAGTGAGCTCTTTGGCAAAGAAACCGGCTGCAGCAAAGGGCGTGGCGGCTCGATGCACCTGTTTTCCAAAGCCCATCACCTCTTGGGCGGCTTTGCCTTTATCGGCGAGGGAATTCCCGTGGCCCTAGGCGCTGCCTTCACCAGCCGCTACAAGCGTGATGCCATGGGTGATTCCAGTAGCGACTCCGTCACTGCAGCCTTTTTCGGAGATGGAACCTGCAACAACGGGCAATTCTTTGAATGCCTAAACATGGCCCAGCTTTGGAAGCTGCCGATCTTGTTTGTGGTGGAGAACAACAAATGGGCGATCGGCATGGCCCATGACCGCGCCACCAGCGATCCAGAAATCTGGCGCAAAGCGGCTGCCTTCGGCATGGCTGGAGAAGAGGTAGATGGTATGGATGTGCTCGCCGTTCGGGCCGCTGCAGAACGGGCCATCGAACGGGCGCGGGCTGGGGAAGGGCCAACCGTTCTCGAATGCCTCACCTATCGCTTTAGGGGCCACTCATTGGCCGACCCTGATGAGCTCCGCGCCGAGGAGGAAAAGCAATTCTGGGCCAAGCGCGATCCGCTCAAAGCCTTCGAACGCGATCTTGTTGGCGAAGGATTGGTGAGCGCTGATGAACTTCGTGCGATCGAAAAAGAGATCGATGCTGAGGTTCAGGACTGCGTGGAGTTTGCCCTCAATGCCCCCGAGCCCGATAGCTCAGAACTGACGCGTTACATCTGGGCCGAAGACTGAAAACTGATCCCAGTGGCCCTAAAGACCATGCAATCGCGCCTGGTCGGCAGCAGCACGAAACACCAGTGAATGACGCCTCACCAGAGGGTCAAGATCGTCGTAGCCACCGCCAATCACGCTGGCGACTGGGATCTGTCGCCTTAGGCAGGCATCAAACACGAGGTGATCGCGTTGCAATAGGCCCATATCGGACAAGCAAAGCCTTCCGAGGCGATCGTCTCGATGCGGATCCACTCCAGCGTTGTAGAGCACCAGCTCAGGTTTGAAGCGGTCGAGAAGTGAGGGCAGTGCCTCACCAACGGCAGCCAAATACCCCTGATCCTCAACGCCATCCTCGAAGGGCAGATCGCAATCACTGCATTGCTTCCGGGCTGGGAAGTTAGAGGCAGCATGAGCAGAAAAGGTGAAAACCCGTGGGTCATCGGCAAAGATCAACGCCGTGGCATCGCCTTGATGCACATCCAGATCCACGATCATCAAGCGCGCCAGGCGCCCCTCATCCAGCAGGACCCTTACTGACACAGCAAAGTCATTAAAGATGCAAAAGCCACTGCCGTAATCGGGAAAGGCATGGTGCGTGCCACCCGCGAGATGGCACGACACACCATGCTCAAGAGCCAATCGGGCCGTGAGCAATGTTCCGCCCACAGCTAACCAGGTGCGTTGCACCAACGGTGTGGTGGCCGGAAGACCAATCCTGCGTTGCGCTTGACGATCAAGGGTGCCGCGCGCAAAGGCCTCGTGATAGCGGCGCTGATGAACTGTTTCGAGCCAGCGGCGAGGAATCGGAAGAGGAGCGTGAATCTGATTGGATTCGGCTAAGCCCAAAGCGTTGAGAGCCGAAAACAACATCTTGAACTTCGCCATCGGGAAGCGATGGCTCGAAGGCAGAGGTGCGCTGTAGGCCTGGTGATAAACGAGGGGGATAGCCACTAACTTTCAATTCTTCTCAATATTTTTTGATTGAAATCAAACAACCGTATCAACCAACTGTGTTGTAGCTAAGAGTGGATGAAGATAGCTTGATTGGCTGCCTGATGCGCACTCTTCTCTTCGTAGCACTGAGCCTATCGTCGATCGCCTCAACGATGACTGCAGATGCTTCGATGCAGGCACAAGTTCAGAGCTACGCAGAGATGGTTTGCGGGACAAATCTGAAAACAGGCAATGCTGAAAAACCTTCAGCGAAGAAGCGCTGTATCTCTGGGTTAATGAAGCTAGGCAAAAATGCTTTTAAACTCGCTGCACCAAGCATCCAAAAATGCAAGCAAGAAACTAATTTCTTTTCACGCATTAAAGGACACACAACAGATAGAGCCGGGATCAAGCAAGCAGCTAGGGAGCATGGACAGGAAATCAAAACCATGTCTAAGACCCCTCACCATCTCGACAGTCCGAGACTTGAAAAGCTAGGGGAAGCAATCCAACAAGTCCTTGGACAAAGATCTATTCTTTGGTCCAATAACTCTAAAACCTGGGGATGCAAAGGCAGAAGCTTATATGGATATTACCGAATTAAAAACGAATTAATCGTGATGTGCCAGGGGTTTCACAATGGTGATCTTGTTGAATTAATTGACACCCTTAAGCACGAAGGATGGCATGCAGTGCAACACCGCTGCCGCAATAGAGCGCCTTATCTTGATGATCAGCAAATCGCAGAACGCCTTCCACAAAGTGATGCCATCAATGTACACAACTATCACCCGAAACAACGACGATTGGAAAGCGAGGCAAGGGTGATGGCAAAAATCAATGATGCCCAGTGGATTCAATTAGTGAAAGATCAATGCAAAGGGAAAGAGAAAAGACCATATAAGCCTGATCTAGGCTTTCCCTACTCAACATTTTAAACACCAAAAGAAGCGAGCAAAATCAATACAATCGACATTAATAGAATATCAGCAATCAATGAACACCTATAAAAATCATGAAGTGAACGAATCAACGATCTGCTCTTTAAAGAGCCGGATGGTCACGACTTTGTCCAGCCCTTCATGGGCGCAGCTTGAGCAGACAGCCGTTTTTACACGTTTGAAATGCAGAGGGATGGGAACAGGCGTTGAGCAGATGCGACAGGGGAGTTGATCTCTCATGACAAGAACATTTTCTTTCAGCTGAACTTTGAAATCCACATTCCTTCGATGAGGTCGTCATCTAGATCACAGTGCTGACGCACGAACTCCTCAGCCTCACTCCTGCTGGGCTCTATCTCTAGTCGCCTGTTCGCCAGCATCAACAAATTGGAAGCCAAGTGGCTAACGAGAGAGTCTCTCGATTCGGCATACCCATCAGCATTGCTGGGTTTCATGCCATTTTGGTATTCCTGTTTGATCTGGAACCGCAGGTTCCTGTCAAAGACAAGCTCTGAAGCTTCACGCCAAGCCGCGGTGCTTTTGCTGGCAGCACGTCGCTGTCTGAATTGATCAATCAGATATGCAAGAGCTGCCGAAAAGACAAGACACGCAAGAGCACTCATCAGATCCCAGTATTACCACCAATGTGATCAACTGCTTGATCAGTGTCAGTCTTGAAGGACTGCTCCAGATGCTCGACAGAGCGCTCAAATACATCCTTTCGGCGCTGTAGATTTAGCTCCTGCTGATGGGTGACATCATCCATTTGTTGCTGACCACCATTCATCATTTCCGTATAAGTGAGCGCTCTGGGCTTTCTGGGCTGATTGGGTTCGTTCAAATGCTTCTTAGAGATACGAGTCAGGAATGTCTGAAAGAATATTCCTTGATGAATGGATCCGGAAACACTCCCGCAGGTACTGATGCCTGAATAAGTAGCCAAAGAGACTCTCTCAAAATCCCCTCTTAAAGCCCCTACACCCTTAAAAGATCGCCTTCGATAGGGCGATAGCGGTTAGCCCTGAAACCGGGTGAGACAAAGAAAGCATTCCAACACTGAGTTGCATCGACCCAGTTTTGGAACTCATCAAACAATCAAAACGTCGGAGACATCCGACGGGTGAGATTGCGCAGCTTGCGCAGCGACTTCAATTCCACCTGACGGACGCGTTCACGCGAGACATCGAGCAAACGACCAATTTGAGCCAGGGTGTGACGCTCGTTGCCGTTTAAACCAAATCGCAACGTAAGCACGTGTTGCTCCTGCTCACTGAGATGGCTCAACCAGCGACCAAGTTGCTCGTGGTGAATGCGCTGCTCAACCTTGTCGAGTGGCTCCTCTGCAGAAGAATCAGCAATCAGATCGCCAAGGAAGCTGCGGCCATCCTCTCCATTCACAGGAGCATCCAGACTGCTGGTGGTGAGTGCCTGCCGAAGCAGGGAGTCGAGCTCTTCCACAGGCATGTCCAGCGCTTCCGAAATCTCGAGGCGGCTAGGCATCGCACCAAGCTTGTGGGCAAGGTCCAAACTCACTTTGCGGATGGTGGTGAGACGTTCGCTCAAGTGCACCGGCAAGCGAATGGTGCGGGACTGACAAGCAATCGCCCGGGTCATGCTTTGGCGAATCCACCAAAAGGCGTAAGTAGAAAATTTGTAGCCGCGGGTGGGGTCAAATTTCTCAACCGCCCGTTCCAAGCCCAGAGATCCCTCTTGGATGAGATCGAGAAGCTCAAGGCCTTTGCCTTGATATTTCTTCGCGACACTCACCACCAAACGGAGGTTCGCTTTCATCATCCGCTGTTTGGCGCGCTGGCCAACGCGAATCATGCGCCGATCCTTGGAGCTGAACTCTTCGCTGTCAGCAGAGACCGAACCGTCCTGCGTCAGCTCCATGAACTTCTGAACCTGGTTGCCAAGCTCGATTTCTTCAGCCGCCGTTAGCAGGGGTATTCGGCCGATGGTCGCCAAATACCAACTAATCGGATCACTGCTTCTGCGTCTCTGAGTCTCGGAGGTCCGAGCTGTTGAGGAAACCATGGCAACTCGTCTCTTGGGCGTGGAGAGACTTTCCTATGAAAAAACGATAAACCCAAATGTTTTCAGCAACCCTTCAGATTCGTGAAAGGAAAACGACACATTTGCGCGTTTTGAATTGTGTGCATTTTAAGACTTCATCAATTTTTTAATAATTAATTTCCGCAAATCCGCCGGGTGAGCTCAGCAAGGGTTTTCGCAATTTCACTGGCATCACTGGCGTTTTCAGTGGTTCGTGACGCCTCGGCATGCAGCAAAGCAGCGGCGGCAAGAACTTGTCCCTGCGGCTGATTTCCACAAGCCCCGTAGCGCGCCCCCCAGCCAAGAGCAAATCCAGCCAACAGATCTCCCAAGCCCGTACGAGCCACCTGCACCGATGTATCAACCAGTTGATGCACCACACCCTTCGGATCGGCAATGACCGAGTGGGCACCCTTGAGCAACACAACGGCTCCGCTCTCTGCTGCGGCCCCTTGGGCGCTCTCCAGCGGTTCCCGCCCCCTGAAATCAGGAAACAGCCTTTCAAATTCACTCTGATGCGGGGTAATCCAGGTTGGAAACGCACGCTGGCAAAGCCAGCGCCAGCCTTGCTTTGAAGCGGCCAAGGCATTGAGCCCATCGGCATCCAGCACAAGCAGTCCTTCGAAGGACAGCAAGGGCTCTGCCCAGGCCTCCCACGGCGCGCTGAACCCTCCAATCCCAGGCCCCAGCAACAGCGCATCCAAACGGGACAGATCTGCCTGAGCCAGCCATGGTCCCCAAGCCAATCCTCCCGATGCGGTCGCTGGCAACCCAGCCGAGAGCACCAACTCGGGAATCCATTGCCAGATGCGCTCGGCCACGGCCTCTGGCAACGCAGCTTTCAGGCTTCCCACACCACTTGCCATGGCCCCTTGTGCGGCCAGGAGTGCTGCGCCGCGATAGCGCTCGCTGCCGGCGAGCAGCATGACGCAGCCACGCTGATACTTCATTGCCGTTGGCGGGTCTTGAGGAACCGGCAAAGTCGCTAGATCTTTTGCCATCACCCGCAAGACAACAGGTCCCGCCAGTGAATCGATCAACTGGTGAGGAACGCCAGGATCCAAGCGATGCAAACAACCCACGTTGGCGAGGGCTGCGTCCTGTACCAACCCGCGTTTCACCAGACCCACGCACAACGTGTCGGAAGCCACCGCCCCACCTCCGGCCTGCATCCGTCCGTGATTGGAATGCATCCCTGCAGGCACATCCAGACTGATCATCCGACCGGGCTGAACACGCTCGCGTTCGCCGAGCAAAAGCGCCAAGCCTTTAGGAAGAGGCCGATGTTGTCCCAACCCAAACAGAGCTTCC
The DNA here is from genome assembly GCF_900474245.1 of Synechococcus sp. UW179B. Lineage (NCBI taxonomy): Bacteria > Bacillati > Cyanobacteriota > Cyanophyceae > Synechococcales > Synechococcaceae > Synechococcus > Synechococcus sp. UW179B. Next base: position 48,611 of record NZ_UCNZ01000017.1, on the reverse strand, counting down.
ACCCAGAGAGCGGAATCCTCCGGATCCGGATCCGTCTCCAGAACCGTTGCCCCAAGCCACTCGAGATGACGCCAATGCTCTTGGGTGAGCGCTTGCCGAATCGGCAGAGGGGCCCACAGCCTCACCTCCACTCCGGCATGCATCAGCCGTCTTGCTACCACCAACCCATCACCACCGTTGTGGCCGGGTCCCACCAACACCAACACGCCCTGCTCCAGACGCTTCCGGCGCTGAAGACACCAATCAGCCATCGCCTGACCGACGGCCTCCATCAAGGCAGCAACGGGCAAACCACTCGTCAGCCATTCCTGCTCCAAGGCCAGCATTTGCTCTGCACTGACAAGCCAGTGCTCCGCATCAAAAGGAGGCCAGACCAAGCCAAAAACACCCGGGCCCTCACTATGGAGTCAGACAGCGATGCCCGCCCATGTCGGCCGAGGCCAAGATGACGACCCTCACAGCAACCCCAGCCGGTGCCGAGGCCCTAGAGCGATTGCGCCAATGGCCCGGTGAGCATCGTGTGGCCGTCGGCCTTTCGGGTGGTGTAGACAGCTCCCTCACCGCAGCCCTGATGGTGGAGGCCGGCTGGGAGGTGGAGGGCCTCACGCTCTGGCTGATGAGTGGGAAAGGAGCGTGTTGCGCCGAAGGCTTGGTGGATGCTGCCGGAATCTGTGAACAGCTCGGCGTGCCCCACCACGTGGTGGATTCAAGAGACACCTTCGTTCGTGAAATCGTTCAAGGCTTGGTTGACGGCTACCGGGCTGGCATCACACCTCTGCCCTGCTCCAAGTGCAACCGGTCGGTGAAATTCGGACCGATGCTCGCCTGGGCCGAACGGGAACGCCATCTCCCCAGGATCGCCACTGGCCATTACGCCCGCATCCGTCTGGACGGAGACGACGGTCGCTGGAAGCTGCTGCGAGGCCTGGACAGCCGCAAAGACCAGAGTTACTTCCTCTATGACCTCCCCCAGAACGTTTTGGCGCGCGTGGTCTTTCCACTCGGCGAACTCACCAAGGCCGACACCCGTCTTGAGGCAGCCCGCCACGGATTACGCACGGCAGACAAGCCAGAAAGTCAGGACCTCTGCCTGGCCGATCACCACGGGTCCATGCGCGCTTTCCTCGATGCCTACCTTCCCCCACGGGACGGTGAAATCGTGCTGCAAGACGGAACGGTGGTTGGACAGCACGACGGCATCGAACACTTCACCATCGGCCAGCGCAAGGGATTAGGCATTGCCTGGAGTGAGCCGCTCCACGTGGTGAAACTCGATGCCGCCATGAACCAGGTGGTCGTCGCCACGAGGGCAGAAGCCGGTCGTACTGGCTGCGAGGTGGGCGCTGTGAATTGGGTCTCAATCGCCCCGCCCCCACTCGGTTCAGCCATGGAGGTGGAGGTGCAAGTGCGTTATCGCAGCGAACCCGTGGCGGCCTATCTCACCTGTATCGAAGCCAATGCCGCCGATCGGGCCGGAGAGCGCCCTCATCGCTGCAAGCTCAGCTTTCGAGAGCCACAGTTTTCGATCACTCCTGGTCAAGGGGCGGTGTTTTACGACGGCGAGGTCGTGCTGGGCGGAGGCCTGATCGACTCGCCGATCTGACCAACAGCAGCGACGACACGCCGACCATCAACCACAGAGGCGCCTCTCCCCAGCGCACGTATCCCGTCAAACCCTTGCGAGGTTGCAACGGCACCAGCAAAAGACCTGGATCAAACGCGGCCAGGCGTTCTGCGATCTGACCGTCAGCTCGAATCATGGCCGTTGGCCCTGTATTCGCCGTTGACAAGAGCGGTCTGGCCGATTCCAAACTGCGCAGCTGGGCCAAAGCCAAATACTGCTGCTGAAGGAGGCTTGGGTAGGGGTCCAGGTTGGCTGCCGCAAGGATCCACTCCGCCCCCTCAGCAACGGCGCGAGCCAAGGCCGCTCCGTTGCTGATCTCGTAGCAGATGGCCACAGCAGCGGGTGGACCGCCCCAGCGCCAAAGCCGGGAGGGCTCACCCGCCTCCAGGCCACCGATGGCAGAGAGGCCGCTGAGACCTGGCCAGGCCGGCACCCACTCCCCCAATGGCACCAAGCGATGCTTATCAAGCGAGGACACCGGAGTGGTGCCGCCAGCCTCCACCAAAACCATGGCGCTGTGCTGACGTCCCCGCGACCAGCGAAACCCTCCACTCATCAGTGGAATCGGGGCCGGTGCCATCAGGGAACCATGAAGTGGCAACGTGCCCTCAGGTGCCATCAGCCAGTCCGCACCAGCGGCATCGGCCTCTTGAAGCGCCGCTTGAAGCCGTTTGGGCAGATCCCGTTGGCGTTGCGCAGAAAATTTTTCGCGGGTGGGAATCGCCGGTTGCCAGAGCCCAACGCTGAATTCGGCTCGATCGGATTCAGCGCCCAGCCTGACTGGGTTCTGCAGCAGCCAGGCCCCCAGCCCATGCAGAACCAACAGGCTCAGCAAGCCGCCCGCCAGCAGTCTCGGCCAACCCGACTCACGCCGGGACAGCGTCAGCAAACGCCACAGCCACCAGCCGAGCAGCAATTGCAGGGCCGCCAGTCCGCCCTCACCGATCCAGCGACTCAGGGCAGCCAACGGGGGGTCGGCCGGGAGCACGCTGCCACCGACACCGATCCAAAACACAGGACTTTGCGATAGGGCCACTTCCACCAATCCCCACACAGCCGCGGCCAAGACGGCATCGGTGAAGCTGCCTCGCGAGGGCAGGCGATTCACAAGGGCACTCCAACAGGCCAATAGCAGCGCTGCCAGTAGGGCGCAGGCCAACCAGATCCCAACCGCCACCGGCAGGCTGAGCCAAGCGGGAACACCGATCCACATCAGGGGGTGTAACGCCAGCAACCAGCGGTGACTCACCAGGACAGCCACTCCACCCCAGATCGCCGAGGCGAGAGAACTGCGGGACGCAGCCCAGAGCAGCGCCAGGGCCGGCAGCATCCACCAAGGGCCCGACAGGGTGAGGGCAACCCCTGCAAGCAGTCCCCCCAACAGCCCCTGCAGAAGCACCAGGGATCGGTCATTGCCCATGGTCAGTGGCGGGAGATCAAGCCATCCTGAATCGGAATGCACCCGTACGGCTATGGATACCGCTAATCCCCTGCAACAGCTCCTTCTTCGCGGGCTCGGCACCACCACCCTGGTTGCCGATCGGCTCCGTTACGTCACCCAGGAATGGGTCAGCAGCGGCCGCCTTGATTCAACCCATGCCTCGGCCTTAGTGGACGATGTGCTGAAGGCTTTGCGCGGCGAAACCCCAGAACTCGAACAGCAGATGGGCCGCAACCTTGAACGCAACCGAGACCACATCATTCAAGACCTCGGCTTAGCCAGTCAGCGAGAACTGGATGAGCTGCGGGGACGAATCGATCGCCTTGAGCAGCAGTTGCGCCAAAAAGAGCGCGAGGAATGAACTGCCAGACTTGGATTCAATCGAGCAAAAATCTGTGCGCGAGATCTTGATCAGCACCGCTGTGTTTGTGTCCTTTCTGATGGTGGCGTTCATCAGTCAACTGGTGTCGCCTTCCACGGTGATCGCGGCAACGCCATCCACCATGGCCAGCAGCAATGCGACGAATGTCCAAGCGGCTGTCGTTCAGGCCGTGGCCAATCCGATGGAACTCGACCCCGACAACCCCAACCCCACCTTGTTTGCGATGGCTCCCGATACCAACATCGCTGATGCCTCAGCGCTCGGCGGACCGATGGAAGCCGAGAAGCCTCAAGTCACCGCGAGTGGCCTGAAAATCACCGACCTCGTTGTAGGCACTGGTGATGTGGCGAGCTCGGGACAGAACGTGGTGGTGAACTACCGCGGCACTCTCGAAGACGGCACACAATTTGATGCCAGCTACGACCGCGGCACCCCGTTTGAGTTTCCGCTGGGGGCCGGCCGGGTGATTAAGGGTTGGGATGAGGGCGTCCAAGGCATGAAAGTGGGCGGAAAGCGCAAGCTGGTCATTCCCCCCGATCTCGGCTACGGCAAGCGTGGTGCAGGCCGCGTGATTCCTCCGAACGCAACCCTGATTTTTGAAGTCGAGCTACTGGACATCAAAAGGTGAGCCATTGGACGGTGATCCATAGGTAGGCTTGTCGAACCGAAAATTCTGTTTCAAACCGGATGCTTCGCTCGGCTCTATCAGCGTTCGTTCGCTCCTTGCCCGCCTCCACCGTTGAAGCCCACTGCGACGGACCCTGCGGCGTCTATGACCCTGCTTCAGCTCGTGTCGCCGCTGAAGCAGTGCTCTCGATGACCAAAAAGCTCAAAGCGTTGGAAGCCCCTGCTGCTGGAAATGCGGCAGCTCTTGCCACCTACAACAACACCTTCTCCCGCTTCGTTGCCATCAAGGAAGAAGAGGCACAGAAGACCAAGAAAGAACTCTTGATCCTTTGGACCGACTACTTCAAGCCTGAGCACCTGGCGACATTCCCCGACCTTCACGACACCTTCTGGAAAGCAGCAAAGCTCTGCAGCGCCTGCAAGGTGCACATCGATCAAGGCAAGGCTGAGGAGTTGATGGCCGCTGTTGAGAAAATCCACGGCATGTTCTGGCAGTCCAAAGGCCGCACGGACGCTTGGGTCACCGCCTCCTGAGTCGGGTTCTGAGCTTTTCATCAGACTTTCAACAACCCCTGGCAGCAGTTGGTCTTCTCGACCTACTGCTGCTTTTTTGTGGGCGTCGACGGGTGATGCAAGTAGAGGGATATTCGATGTGGCCAACGCTGAAGCCCAAGGACCGCGTCATCGTGCGGCCCCTCGATCAGCACGCAGCCTTCCCCGCCATCGGTGCCATCGTCGTTTGCCTTCATCCGCAGCAGCCTTCACGCCAGGTGATCAAACGCTTGCACGCTGTGGAGGACACCCAGCTCACCATCCTTGGTGACTGCCCAGACGCCAGCACAGACAGCCGGCAATGGGGACGTGTTTCTAAGGAATACTTGGTCGGAGAAGTGGTGGCACTCGTGACCACAGCATCAGAACAAGACCGCTGATGTTTTTTGGAGCCAAATCGCTCCGGTCACGATCGACAGCCCGCCGGTGCAGCCCACCAAAAGCGGCAGGAAACGGGCGCTGCTCCGCATCGTGAGCATGGAGAGTGAGCTCACCACAGCGAGCATGGCGCCCATCGATCCGCACAAATAGGCCAGCAAATACAGAATCGCCCCATGAACCGGCAAGGCAAGCGCTGGGATCACGGCCAACAGATGCCCGGCACCCGCCAGTCCATGGAGCAATCCAAGGCCCGATGCCGCATGCGCATGGCGGCGATGGTTGTTCTGACCGCGGAGGTGCACATGAAGATGGCGATGCAAGGCCGAACCATCGTGGTGATGGTCATGGGTGTGCAACTCCAAGCCAAACGCGGTTCGAATCGCAAGAGCGCCAATCACAAGCAACGAGACCCCCACTAAAAATTCAGCCCATGCCGACATGCTTTCGACGTGGATCAGATCTTTAAAAAAAATCGCAACAACGCCGAGCAACACCACTCCAAGGGAATGACCTCCGCCCCAAGCCATTCCTGACTTCACGGCCTGCAACGGACGCCTCAGCGAAAAGGGGGCCATCGCGACCAGATGATCAGCACCACCAACCACGTGCACAGCACCTGCCGCGAAGCCCGTCAGAACACTGATCAGCAAGTCGTGACCCCAAGATCTAGCAATTCTGCCAGACGGAGATCGGGGGCAACCGATTCACGGATGGCTAGTGCTGATTCAACCATGGATCAAGGCTTGGAGTGCTGCCTCCACATCCGCTTGGCGCATCAGGGCTTCACCCACCAAAACAGCCTGGGCTCCAGCGGTTTGAACCCGATCGAGATCAGCGCGATGGAACAGTCCCGATTCACTTACCAACAAGATCCGCTGCTCCGCCAGTTGCGCAGAGAACTGAGCCGTAAGCGTTTCGGTGGTCGCCAAATCGGTTTCAAAACTGGCGAGATCCCGATTGTTGATTCCGATCAAAGGGAATCCACCTAGGGCCAGCACCCGCTGCAACTCTTCCGCGTCATGCACCTCCACCAAAACCGTGAGACCAAGGGCTGCGGCCACCTTGGAGAAGTAGGCCAGATCTTGATCGGACAGGATCGCTGCAATCAGAAGGGCAGCATCGGCTCCCGCCGCCCGCGCCTGATACAGCTGATAAGGGCTAAGGATGAAGTCCTTACAAAGCAGGGGCAGGTCCACGGCATCGCGCACCTCAATCAACACATTGAAACCACCCTGAAAGAAGGCTTTATCGGTGAGCACCGAAAGACAGCTCGCTCCACCGGCTGCATAAGCCTTGGCAATCGCCACTGGATCGAAATCCTCTCGAATCACACCTTTGCTGGGACTGGCTTTTTTCACCTCAGCAATCACGGCAGGCGTGACGGCTGCAGTCCTTAAAGCGGCCAGGAAATCACGGGCTGGAGGCAATTCAGCCACCTTGCGGCGCAACTGCTCCAAGGGCATGCGCTCACGGGCAATAGCGATCTCGCGATCTTTCTCCCAGACGATTTTTTCCAGGATGTTGCGAGGTTCGCCGTCCTGATCAGGAACGGCGTACTCCAGATGCGCCACTTGCACCTTGGGATTGGGCGGACGACGACGGATCTCCATCACTCAGGCCCCCACCGCTGAAGCCGCCTGCTTGTAGGCCACTTCCACCACTTCACTCAGCGTTGGATGCGTGTGCACCTCATTGGCGAGTTGGGTCACGCTTTGACGGCGGGACACCGCATTCGCAATCTCCTGGATCAAATCAGCGGCATGCAAACCGTAGATATGCGCCCCCAGGACCTCCCCGCTGGTTTTGTTGAACAGCAACTTCATCAGGCCATCACTTTCCAATTCGGCAAGCGCTTTGGAATTGGCTTTGAAATAGCTGCGAACCGTGCCCAGCTCAAAGCCTTCCTCTCCTGCAAGCTCCTTGGCATCGGCTTCCGATAAGCCCACAGAACTGATCTCAGGGTGCGTGAAGGTCGCGGCCGGGATGCTGCGGTAATCAATTTGCCTGGGATGACCAAGAATGTTGTCGACAGCCACCGAGCCTTGTGCAGCGGCCGTGTGAGCGAGCATCAACTTGCCGGTGACATCACCAACGGCCCAGAGGTGGGCCTGCGGAGCACCGTTCACCAACACGCGCATGCTGTCGTCCACGGGAATAAATCCCCGATTGGTCTCCACTCCCACGGATTCGAGGTTGAGATGCTTGCTGCTGGGCACACGCCCTGTCGCCACGAGCACCGCATCCACTTCCAAGGTCTCAACCGGCTCTCTGGTTTTCATATCAACCAGCTCAATTTGCACGGGGGATCCGGGTTGAATCGATTTCGCCAAAACCCCAGAGCGCGCATCAATATCGCGGCCATCGATCAATTTGCGGGCTGCAATCTTGGCGATATCAGGGTCAAAGGTGGGCATCACCCGATCCAAGGCCTCGATCATCGTGACTTCACAGCCCAAAGCTGTGTAGACATCGGCAAATTCCAGTCCGATATAGCCACTCCCAATAATGGCAATCCAACGCGGCAGCCATTCCAGATTGACCGCCTCGTCGCTGGTGAACACGCTGCGCCCATCCGTTTCGATGCCCGGGGGGACAAACGGATCCGAGCCCGTAGCCAAGATCACATCCCGTGCCGTTAAGACCCGGTCCACCCCGCTGAGCTCACGCACCCCAACGCGTTGAGGTCCCTCAAGCCGACCTTGACCACGAAGGATCGTGACCCCTGCCCTCTCCAAGGTTTTGGTGAGATTGGCCCGAATCGTGGCCACCAATTGATTGGCGTGATCAGCAATCTTCTTGCGCTCAAAACGCACGGGAGCCGCATGGATGCCAAACCCTGCGAGATGCTCAGCATCCGCCAGCTCGCGCACGCGACCACTGGCTGCCAACAGGGCTTTTGAGGGGACACAGCCACGGTTCACGCAGGTGCCTCCCATGTCGCGGGATTCAAGGACGGCCACTTTGAGGCCATGATCGGCTGCATGTTTGGCTGCATCAAAGCCGCCATATCCGGCGCCAATGACAATCACATCGAAGTCGAAACTGGCGTCGCTCACCCGATCTTCTGCGTTGAAGGCGTCATTCTCGCCCGTCGCCTCTCCAAAAGCAGAGGGACCGCAGCAGCCGCCACATTGAGAGATTCCACAGCGGCGCTGTGGGGCAGGGTCACACCAGCGGAGCAGCAGTCCTGTAACAACGGGTCCAGACCGGCTCCTTCGTTGCCGAGCAGGAGCACCGTGGGCAGCGTCCAGTCCAGCTCCCAGTAGGGCTGAACGCGTCGGTCTGCCGCCGCATCTGGCACCAAAGTGGCCACGATTTGAAGTCCTGCATCGCGCGCTTGCTTCAGGCGTTCCGCGAGTTGAACGACGCCTTCCGTCGGATCAGGGCCAAAGCGCTCGACCGGCAAGCTCAAGATTGCACCAGCCGAGGATCGCACCACCTTTGGGGCCAAAGGATCAGCACCGGAGGCACACCAAACCTGCTGGATGTCGGCGGCCCGTGCGGTGCGCAGCAGGGTTCCGAGGTTGCCTGGATCCTGAATGCGATCCAGCGCAAGCACAAACTCGGGAGCAGCTACTGCTGAAGGCAAGCAAGACAACGGCAGCAAACAGGCCACACCATCCGGCTGAACCGTGGTTAAGCCCGCTTGCAGGGCTTCAGCACTCATCCGCTGCACACGCACAGATCCCGGCAAAGCGCGAATCAAGCTGGCATGGGTGTTCAACCAAGCGGGAGTGGCCACAACATCAAGGACAACAGAATCCGGCCAAACATGGGTCCGAAGTTCTTGTATTTGATGCGTTCCCTCCAGCAAGACAACACCATGTTCATCTCTCCCTGAACGGGAGGACAACGAACGAAGTCTTCGCACCAAAGGATTGCGGCGACTTGTGATCAGCTCCTCTGACTGATCGTCAAAAGACACGGAATCAGAAGCTGGTGTGCTTACGCACCTTCATTCCATCGTGAAGATTCAGATCATTGCCGTTGAGGTCAATGCCTTGAACCGCAGCGATCTCTCCCTTAATCCCTTCAGCCGCCAAATTCTCAACCAACTTCTTAATGACTTGGTCTTCCACCGTGGATTGATCCACAGAATCTGGAGTCAAAAGTTCGATGAACTTGCCAACTTTGGAAGCCACTACCTCCGATGAGTTGGAGATCTTGAGCACAATCATGAAGGAGTTGGGAGTCCTGACCCAATCACGTTAATGCGGTTAGGGAGACTTGAACTCCCACGTCCGAAGACACATGTACCTGAAACATGCGCGTCTACCAATTCCGCCACAACCGCTGGCGTCACAAACGTGACCTGATGACCATACGACATCAGCTTTGGAGTGACAGACACGATCTGGGCTCTACAGAACCAGTTTGAGGGCCGGCCGTCTAGACGGTCTCATCCTTGATGGTCAAGATGGTCGTGAATTTAGTAACCACGGGCATGAAGGCAGCGGCTCTTGCGTCTCAAGACATTCTCAAGCCGCACCTCGTGATCGATGGTGGAGAAAAGTTGAGTGGAGAGCTCCGCGTCAGCGGTGCGAAAAATTCAGCTCTCGTGCTGATGACCGCTTCACTCCTCACCGAAGAGCCCCTCACCCTCCGCAACGTTCCCCCGCTCACCGATATCGGCGGAATGACGGACATTCTCTCTTCCCTGGGCGTGAACGTTCAACGCAGCGGAGAGGTGGTGCATCTTCATGCCAATCAAATGATGGGAGCAGAGCCTCCCTACGAATTGGTGAACGGCCTACGCGCCAGCTTTTTTGCGATCGGCCCACTTCTCGCCCGCATGGGACATGCGCGGGTGCCCTTGCCAGGGGGATGCCGCATTGGTGCGCGTCCCGTTGTGGAACACATCCGTGGGTTGAAGGCCCTAGGTGCGGTGGTGAACGTGGAGCACGGCATCATTGCCGCCTCGATCCCAGGCGTGGAACAACGCCTTAAAGGGGCTGAGATTGTTTTGGATTGCCCCAGCGTGGGCGCGACAGAAACGATTTTGATGGCCGCAGCCTTGGCGAAAGGCACGAGCGTGATTTCCAATGCTGCTCAAGAACCAGAGGTTCAGGATCTCGCCAACTTGCTGATTGCCATGGGGGCCAAGATCAGCGGAGCGGGCGGACCCACCATCACCGTGGAAGGTGTGGATCAACTCCACGGTTGCGAATACACGGTGATTCCCGACCGCATTGAGGCCGGAACCTTCCTGCTCGCTGCTGCCATCACCCGCTCAAAACTGAGAGTGGCTCCTGTCATCCCCGACCATCTCAGTGCCGTTCTGCAAAAGCTGCGCGACTGCGGCTGCAAACTCGACATCGATGACGAAGGGATCACGATCACACCCGGCGACATCCGGGGCATCGACATCACCACCCAACCGTTCCCTGGTTTTCCCACCGATCTACAAGCACCGTTCATGGCCTTACTGGCCACAGCACAGGGAACCAGTGTGATTACGGAGAAGATCTACGAGAACCGTATGCAGCACGTCGCAGAGCTGCAGCGCATGGGTGCCTCCATCAGGGTTCAAAGCAACACCGCCGTGGTGGAAGGGGTCTCAACTCTCAGCGGCGCTCCAGTGAATGGAACCGATCTCAGAGCTTCAGCCGCCATGGTGTTGGCAGCGCTCGTGGCGAAGGGGACGTCTCAAGTGAGCGGACTCGAGCACCTCGACCGTGGGTATGCCGATATCGAAGCCAAGCTGGGCCGGGCTGGAGCCAAATTGACCAGGCGCTCATAGGGCCTAGGGGCAAAACGTGTAGGGTATTAAGAGTCCTCAATCCCTTGAAGGACCTTGAGCGTCAGAAGACGCGAACTAGCAGGTGTGGCGGAATTGGTAGACGCACCGCACTCAAAATGCGGCGGGGCAACCCTTGTCGGTTCAAGTCCGACCACCTGTATGAATGAAGCGGTCAGCTTCAATAGAAGCGCGAAGGCCACGGGTCAACCGTCGGGCGAAATGGTAAAAACTCCCCCCCAAACCACTGGCATCACTGATCCGCCTCCCACTGCTGTGATGGGGACCTACAACCGCTACCCGCTCACCCTGGTGCGTGGGAAAGGCTGTTGGGTCAGTGACCACAAAGGCGATCGCTACCTCGATGCCGTCGCTGGAATTGCCACCTGCACCCTCGGCCATAGCAACCGCGCCATGCGCCGGGCATTGAAGGATCAGCTCAGCCGCCTGCAGCACGTCTCCAATCTTTATCAGATTCCTGAGCAGGAAGAGCTAGCCCGCTGGCTTGTGAACAACAGCTGCGCCGACAGTGTGTTCTTCTGCAATTCCGGGGCGGAAGCCAATGAAGCCGCCATCAAATTGGCACGCAAGCATGGCCATCAACGGCGGGGGATCGAGCGGCCCGTCATCCTCACGGCGGCAGCAAGCTTCCATGGCCGCACGTTGGCAGCGGTAAGCGCCACTGGACAACCTCGCTACCACGTGGGGTTTGAGCCGATGGTGGAGGGATTTGAGACCTTTACCTACAACGACATCCAGAGCTTTGAACAGCTTCTAAACCGCCTGGAGGCCCATGGCCCACGGGTTTGCGCTGTGCTGATCGAACCGCTCCAAGGCGAGGGCGGTGTGAATCCTGGCGATCCCGATGTCTTCGGTGCGATTCGTCGCCACTGCGATGAACGCAACATCCTGTTGATCTTTGACGAAGTTCAAGTGGGAATGGGTCGTAGCGGCCGGCTCTGGGGCTACGAGCAACTGAATGTCCAACCCGATGTGATCACCTTGGCGAAGGGGCTCGGAGGTGGCCATGCGATCGGGGCCCTGCTGACCAGCCAACACGCCGACCTGTTCGCACCTGGAGATCACGCCAGCACGTTTGGAGGCAACCCCTTTGCTTGTCGCGCTGGCCTCACCGTCGCCCGCGAATTGGAACGGAGGCAGCTGCTGCGCAACGTGTCAGAACGGGGCGAGCAATTAAGCGCAGGACTCCACCAGCTCATTCAACGCTTTCCTCAACAACTCCAGGACGCCCGAGGGTGGGGCTTGCTGCAGGGTTTGGTCCTACGGGAAGACTGCGATCTCACTGCTGCTGACGTTGTCAAAGCAGCGTTAGCTCAAAAACTGTTGCTCGTTCCAGCTGGAGCGAAAGTGGTGCGGATGGTTCCTCCCCTCGTGATCGATCGCCGGGAGGTGAAGGCGCTGCTCTCCCGCCTGGAACGCACGCTGGAACTCTTGAACGCGTGACCCGCTCCAAGGCTGATCCCAACACTGATCCCATCGATGAGTTAGCGGACCTGATCTCCCCCTTTGAGCAGCGGGGCATGGATCTATCCCTTGAGCGAATGCAGAGGGCACTTGCTGATCTAGCCAACCCCTGCGCTGATGTTCCCGCCGTTCAGGTGGTGGGCACCAATGGCAAAGGCTCGATCGCCTGCATGATTCACAGCGGCCTGACAGCAGCAGGTCTGAACTCTGGCCTCACCACCTCTCCCCATCTGATCAGTTGGTGTGAGCGGATTTGCATCAACAAGCAGCCGATCGAACTCCCCCAACTGCGCCAACGTTTAAAACAACTCCAAGCGTTGGCGCGCCAGCACAACCTGACCCCGTTCGAGCAGCTGATCACCGCGGCCTTGGTCCACTTTGAAGCCAACGCACTCGATTGGCTCGTCCTGGAAGCAGGTCTTGGAGGGCGGCTGGATGCCACAACGGCCCATCCCAATCGACCTCTGATCGCCATTGGCTCGATCGGCATGGATCACTGCGAGCATCTCGGACACTCCTTAACGGCAATCAGCAGCGAAAAAGCAGCGGTGATCGGCCCTGGGGCCCACGTAGTCAGTGCCCCTCAACACGAGGCGGTCGCCCAGGTCTTGGAGGCACGCAGCCAAGAGATGGGCGCAACCCTGGAGTGGGTAGAGCCCCTCTCCGAGGAGTGGGAACTAGGGCTGGCTGGATACCTGCAACGGCGAAACGGAGCCGTGGCCCGTGCAGCACTGCGACGCATGAATGCGCTTGGCAGCTCGATTTCAGAGGAGCAGATCCGGCGGGGGCTGGCCCAAGCCCGTTGGCCTGGTCGGCTTCAAACGCTGCAGTGGAAGCACCACTCTGTACGTGTAGATGGGGCCCACAACCCCGATGCCGCTCAGCAGCTCGCGCGCGAGCGCAGTGGCTGGAGCCCGCCAGGGCAGAAGCAGATCTGGATTCTTGGCATTCAACGCCACAAGGAAGCTCCAGAGATGCTCAACCTGTTGTTGGAGCCAGACGATGAAGCCTGGATCGTGCCGGTGCCAGGGCATGTGAGCTGGACAGCCGACACGTTGAGCGAGATCTGCCCAAGGCATGCGCAGCAACTGAGGAGCGCCTCAAGCGTGGAGGACGTGCTGATCAGCCTGTCGAAGAAGACTGCAGACAGGCCGATGCCAACGCCTGTGATTGCAGGCTCCTTGTATTTGATTGGCGCGTTGTTGGCGGAAGGGGTGCTGAAAGAGCCCTAGAGGTTCAGGGCTCGCTTCAGAACGAACGGAGGAACGGCAGAGTGAGGTCAGCTTTCGATGCACCCGTCATGCGCCACCAGATTCTGGGCTCCCTCTTCGCGCTAGCTCTCCTGGCGCTCATGACAGCTCTGCCTTTCCCCGTGATCGCTCTCGACACCTCCACCGGTGTGGGGCTTCAGGATCGAGCGCTCTTTCAAGAGCGGGTGGATTACACCCTGACCAACCAGAGCGGCGGTGACTTCCACGGGCAAAACCTCGTCAACACATCCTTCGCCGGTGCGACGGGCAGGGGTGCTGATTTCAGCGACGCCAATCTCCAGGGAACAATCTTTACGCAAGCGGAATTCCCAGAAGCCAATTTCCATGGCGCCAATCTCAGTGATGCACTGATGGATCGTGCCGATTTCTCCAAAACGGATCTTCGCGATGCCTTGCTCCAGGGCGTGATTGCTGCCGGGAGCAGCTTTGCCGGCGCAGACATCGAAGGGGCTGATTTCACCGATGCCTTGTTGGATCGGGAAGATCAGCGCCGCCTCTGTCAGGACGCTGATGGCGTCAATCCCAGCAGCGGTGTCGCCACCCGCGACAGCCTGGACTGCTGATCATGCGGGAAAACCACCAAGCTTCCCCGGGTTGAGCAAGCCATCAGGATCGTGGCGATGCTTCGCTGCGACCTGATCGCCATCAATCACACCCAGGCCGCCTCCCTCCACGGTGATCACATGGGGGTTGAACACAAAGGCCCCCTGGGCCAGACAGTCATCGATTAAGTCCTGAAGAGCCTGTGCCCCTCTCCAGTAGACCAACGGCAGAGCCGCCAATCGAAAGGCCCCCTGCTGACGCACGGCCTCGAGATGCCACACGAGATCATCTCCCCAGCGCTTCTGGAGCGCCTGCATACAGCCCAGTTCAGGCTGGGGTAAAAGCATCTGCAGATAGGTCCAATTCGGATCGTGATTGCGCAGATGCAGGGTTGTGTGATTCCAGCTCAACTCCCGCAGACCATTGCCCTGATGGTCGTCCTCTTGGCCAAGCACGTGCATCTCCGCCTGCACAGAGTGCGCCAGGCGTTCAATCGTGCTCACTCCATCGGGGGCGACTAACAACAGCAGCCGGTGCTGTCCGCGCGGGGAACCACTCCACGAGGGCAGATGCTCAACGATGGACGACTGCAACACAGTGCAGAGGTTCAACTCAACGGCCGCTCGACCGCAACGCTGGGCCAGCTCCACCGCCGTCGTCCAGTCGGCACAATCCACCACAACTTCCTGCCACGCCACCCGCGCCGCCGAGGAGAGGGTGAGCGCCGTGATGATGCCATTGGTGCCGTAGGCGTGATTCAAGGCTTCCGCCTCCGCGGCTTCCAGTTGCAACAGCCGTGGCGAGGCCTCCATCGTCACCACCTCCAGGCCGAGGAGGTGGCCAGGATCGCGCAAAAATCCCCAGCGCACCGAACCGATCCCCCCGGATCCGCCGCCGATAAAGCCGCCGATCGTGGCACTGCGCCAGGTGCTTGGAAACAGCCTTAACTGCCGGCCATGAACGGCCAAAGCGCGGTCGAGGTCACGCATCAAACAACCGCATTCCACCGTCACCACACCCGAAACCGGATCGATGGAACGCACCTCGCGCAAGGCATCCATCAAGAGCACCACGCCCCCTTTCAGGGGCACGCTTTGGCCGTAATTCCCCGTGCCCGCTCCCCGCAAGGTCAACGGCACGCCATGGCGATGGCACGCCGCGGCCACCGCTTGCACCGCCTGCACGGAAGCCGCACTGGCAACAAGATCGGCGCGGCATTGGCTGAGCTGTTCCCGCAGCACCGGTGAGTAGTCGTAGGCGTCGCGGGAATAGCGATCTAAATCCGCTGGGCTGATCAGCAAGCTGAGATCGGCAATGGCTGCCAGCTCGTGGTGCAAAGCATCGAAACCCATGGCGATTCAGAACTGGCTTGGAATGAGAGAGGGGCTGTTGCTCAAGAAAACTGCTGTGGTGGAGGGTGGTGAATTGTCCTTAGCTTCAATCCTGCACCCACACCCCACGCACCAACAGCCGGCGCTGCGGAGGTGCCGCCAAGGCTTCGGCCCAGCTTTGAACGGGGAGCTGCATCGCATCAGCAGGGGCACCCGCCCGGATCACCCCATCCCACTCCATCTGCATCAATCGAGCTGCCGCCGTTGTGAAGGGCGAAAGCCCCAAGCGCTCCCAAGGCGCCAACTGGGCCTGGGCCAAGCTCGCTGCGATCAACGCCAAGGGGTCGAAGTTGCCAGCCGGGAACCATGGATCCTGCACGTTGTCACCGCCGACAGCCACACACACACCCGCCCGCTGCAACTGACGAATCGGAGCCAATGGTCGCCGAAGAGGCGTTGCGAAATCCTGCCGACCCAATAACCAGCCATTGGTCAGGGGGAGAGCCACCACTTGAACGTTGTGATGCGCCATCCGTTCAGCAAGCCGCTGCAAGGTAGGAGCTCTTAGGAGCGACAGGCTGCTGGCATGGCTACAGGTGATCGGCACGGAAACGGTCATCCGCTTGAGCACGCGCATCAGCTGAAACAAGCCGGCAGCCGGCTCAGAACTGGCTTCATCGATATGCAAATCCACCCCGCATCCATGCCGATCAGCAAGCGCCAAGAGGTTGCGGAGTGCCTGGCGAGGCGCACGCCCCGAGCAGGGGGGGCTGATCACACCACCCAGCAAGCCACCGGCCGCCGCCACCCGAGCCGCCAGCTGTTTCCCTTCTGTGCTACCCCAATGCTCCACCGGAACCAGCGCCACCGGCTGAACCGTGACCCGGTCTTGCCAACGGGACGCTCCTTCAAGAATGGCGTCCCAGCTGCACTCAGCTCCAGGCCCAAGGCTATCGATGTGGGTGCGCACAGCGCGCAGACCATGGCGCCAAACCAATGACATGGCGCGCTCAAAGCGCTCTTGAACCACCTCCAGGGTTCGGCTCTGATGTTCCCTGAGGTTGGCCGCCATCGCTCCGGCGTAGGTGCCACTGAGGTTGGGGTAGCCGCTCCAGCTAAACGCTTTATCAAGGTGTGCATGCGGTTCCAGCAGACGGGGAAGCAACATCCCCTCCGGTTCCGCTGAGCCGTCAACAAGCGGCTGCACTTGCACAATCCGCCCTTCATGCCAGGACACCTGCAAGGGACACAGGCCATCGGCGCGCGTGATCGGTGCTGGCGTCCCAACCCCCTCATGATCCAGTTCGACCAGTCCCCTTGGAATCCAGGCACGGAGCGTGCCATCTCCAAAACGAGGAATCATTCGATCTTGCCGTCATCACTGCTGGAGTGCAGGATGACAAATTGCCCGGCGATTCCGAGGGTCGTGACCGAATACTCAGGAAGTCGCAAGGTGGGGAGCAAGTCCTGTCCACCAAGCTCAGTGGTGTAGACGCTGGCCAGGCCAAGGTTGAGACGACGGCTGAATTGACCCGCAAGCTCCGCCAACGCCGGCTCCTGATCACGAATCAAGCGGGGGCAATCTTTCACCCAAAGCTGCAGCACCATCGGCAGTGCACCACCACATAACTCGTCGCTGATCACGGAGACGAGTTGAGCTCCTGCATAGCTCTTGAACTCTTCTGAAGAGGGGTTGGAAAGGGCGAGTGCCACGCCAGAGGCGGCGAATGCGAGAACGGCTGCCACTGCATTGGCCGATGGCTTGCGGAAAGGGCCGATGAGCGTCTCCAGAAGGGTTTGGGTGAATTGGTAGATTCTTACCCGACACGGCGGGTGTCGCCAAGTGGTTAAGGCAGCGGCTTGTGGTGCCGCCATCCGGGGGTTCGAATCCCCTCATCCGCCCTCAACGCTTCAAAAACACCTTGAGCAGGCCGTCCGCCTGATGGCGGATGGGATCGTCGCAGGGAAGGCCAAGGGCCTGTTCACACGCGTAGATCGATCTCTGCGCCTCCTCTGGCGATAACTCAGCTGTATTGAGAGCAACGGCTTGGACTTTCGGTGGGGGGCCTGAGCCTCGCGGGCGGGCGACCGCCGCCAACGACTCACAAAGGCTGATGCACTCCTTCAACGGGGGCAGGAGCACCTCAGGCAAACGCCCGATCGTGGACTGATCCGCCCGATGCACCATCAGCAAGGCCGTTGGCTGACTGCCGCGCATCAAGGGAAGCGTGGCACTCGAGCCTGGGTGACACAGGGAACCTTGCCCTTCCACCACCAATAAATCCTGTGCTGACAACCCCAACCCGGCTTCAAGAACAGCCGCTTCCACCGCACCGGCCGCATAGTCGACCCGCACCGCATCCAAAGGCACACCCCGACCGCTGATCAAAATTCCAGCCTGACCCGTTCCCACAAAACGGCACTCCAGCATCTGGCGTTCTGCCGCCGATTGAAGGGCCAAACAGGCACTCATCTTTCCCACCGCCATATCGGTTCCCACGGCTAAAACGCGCTGGCAGGAGAGCGCGGCAGCTCGTGCCTGACCCACCTGCAGGCTGGGGGGCTCCTGGCGTAAATCCCAGATCCATTGGCCGGCATGACAGGCCGCCTTGAAGTCCGGATCCTCTGCCAACTGCGTGTGCAAACCACTGGCCAGGCTTAACCCGGCCTGCAGCGCGGCCAAGGCATCCCGTCGCACCGGGTCGGGCAACACTCCACCGGAGGGAGCCAAGCCCACCACGGCAACCGCGGGGCGATAAGGCAAGGCCGCAGCCAGGTCGCGCACAATCGGCACCTTGCGCGCAATGCCTGTGATCTCCTCAAGGGAGCCGTTGGCATGGTCAGGATCAATGACCGCTGCGATCGGCCCCCGTCGATGTCGCAACATGGCAAGGCCTGTCTTGCCTGTGAGGGACGACAGACCACCGTGCTGAAGAAGCAGCACAGGCAACTGTTCAAACCCCTCAGGACAGTGCTGATTCACGCCAATTCCGTTGCCATGACGACCAGAGTTGAGCAGAACTTTATTCAGAACGTTGAGCTGAACAAAGCTGCCAACTCTTGCTTACGCCTTTAGCAAGACTTTGCAGCAACAACGCACAAGTGAGGGGTTTAAAACGCGGCTTTAAGAGCAGGTTTAAGAGCAGGTTTAAGAGGACGTGCTTGTTGTCATGAGGCGCGGCTGATCCCCAACCCAGCCGCCTTTGGCGCTCGCAGTTGATCTCCTACGAGGTCGAGCCCCTGATAGGGGTCATCCACAAGATTGAGATGGCTGTCGAGATCGGGCCAGCGGATCAAGGGCAGCAGCTGGGCGGCCGCCCCATTGAGCAAAACGCTGTCGGAATAACAGCCAATCATCAGATCCAGATCCAAGCGCTGAGCCACCTGAGCCATCAGCCACGCCTCACTGAGCCCGCCACTTTTCAACAACTTGAGATTCACCCCATCCACGTGGGGGGCAAGGCGCAACAGATCCTGTAAGTCCCAACAGCTTTCATCGGCCACAAGGGCCATGGCGCAATGGGGCTTGAGCGCCGCAAAAGCAGCCGTATCTCGATCGGGGTCGCGCACGGCCGCCATCGGCTGCTCCAGCAACACCACCCCTGCCTGGTGCAGGGATGTCTGCATCGCCTTTGCCTGATCGAGAGTCCAGCCCCCGTTGGCATCCACTTGAAGCTCCATCGGCTGCTGCTGCTGTTGGGCCTGCTCCTGCAGGGCCTGGGCCACGGCCTCCAACAACGCTCGATCGTGATCGCAGCCATCAGCACTGCCAAGTTTGAGCTTGATGCGTGTTGCCGGTAGCTGCCGCCACCAACGATGAAGGCGGCTGAGGACCGCGTCGACCGAACCAAGCCCCAAGGTCACGCTGGTGGCCACAGGACGATGGCCATCGAGACCGAACAGGCGCCAAACCGGTTGTTCGAGCCGTTGGCCCCACCAATCCCAAAGGGCGAGATCCACCGCACAACGGGCCGGGGGCGACAACGGCTGCAGCAAAGGAGCGAGTTGCTGGCGATCAGCAGGGTCCACATCGCCCAGTTTTGGCAGCAAAGCCTCAAGCTCCAAGGCCAGCTGATCGGTGCTGAAGGCCCGATGCCCCGTATCAAATCCCCCCGTTTCGCCGCGGCCGCTATAGCCATCCATGCTGAAGGTGAGCTCGAGGTGCTCCACCTGGGCTGTGGTTCCGCGGCTAATCGCGAGCGGTACCGCTTTGGTGAGAGAAAAGCGCCGAAGAGACCAGCCCATCGCTCGAATACGCCAATCCCCAAGCTGGCACAAGCTGGCCGTGGCCCACACTAAAAGAAGATTTCACCGTCGTCGGTCTCCAGGATCGCCACCCGCTTTGGCCCTCTCCAGTCCCGTCAGCCCCAGTCTTGCCAAGACCCCTGCATCCTCCACTCAGGACGAGCTGCAACGCGGTAGCTACTGGATCACCACGTTTGGCTGCCAGATGAACAAGGCCGATTCTGAGCGGATGGCAGGAATCCTGGAAACCATGGGCTACCAGGAAGCCGATGCAGAACTGGACGCCGACCTCGTTCTGTACAACACCTGCACCATTCGCGACAACGCCGAACAGAAGGTGTACAGCTACTTAGGTCGTCAAGCCATCCGCAAGCGGACCAATCCGAATCTCACCTTGATCGTGGCTGGCTGCGTCGCGCAACAAGAGGGCGAATCCCTGCTGCGCCGAGTGCCAGAGCTGGATTTGGTCATGGGACCCCAGCATGCCAACCGCCTAGAGACCCTGCTCACGCAAGTCCAGACGGGACAACAGGTGGTCGCGACCGAAGAGCATCACATCCTTGAAGACCTCACCACCGCCAGGCGCGACAGCAGCACCTGCGCTTGGGTGAATGTGATTTATGGCTGTAACGAACGTTGCACCTATTGCGTGGTGCCCTCGGTGCGTGGCAAGGAGCAATCCCGGCTTCCGAACTCGATCATTTTGGAGATGGAGGGCTTGGCCGCTCGTGGGTTCAAAGAGATCACCCTGCTCGGCCAAAACATCGATGCCTATGGCCGCGATCTACCGGGCATCACCGCCGAGGGCCGTCGCCAACACACCCTCACGGATCTCCTCTACCAGGTGCACGACGTGGAGGGCATCGAACGCCTGCGCTTTGCCACGAGTCACCCGAGGTATTTCACCGAGCGCTTGATTGATGCCTGTGCTGATCTGCCGAAAGTATGCGAACACTTTCATATCCCCTTTCAAAGCGGTGATAACGAGCTTCTAAAAGCGATGGCCCGGGGGTACACCGTTGAGCGTTACCGGCGCATCATTGATCGCATTCGCGAACGCATGCCCGATGCCGCCATCAGTGCGGATGTGATCGTGGCGTTCCCCGGAGAAACCGATGCGCAATACAGACGCACCCTGGCGTTAATTGAAGAAATTGGCTTCGACCAAGTGAACACAGCCGCCTATTCACCAAGACCCAACACACCAGCGGCGGACTGGAACAACCAGCTCTCGGAAGACGTCAAAGTGGCACGTCTTCAAGAGATCAATGCGCTTGTGGAATCCACGGCAAAAGAGCGGAACGCTCGCTACGCCGGTCGGATCGAGCAAGTGCTGGCCGAGGGAATCAATCCCAAAGATCCCAGCCAACTGATGGGGCGGACGCGCACCAACAGGCTGACCTTTTTCTCAGCTGAATCCGCCAATGGCATCACGCATCGTGCAGGAGATCTGGTCGATGTCCGCATCGATCAAGTTCGCTCGTTCTCCCTCACTGGCACACCGGTGAGCAACTGATACCTTTCGGGTTCATTTGTTGAATAAACGGCCACACCATGCCCTCGTCTCCCCTTCGCATTGGTGTGGTGTTCGGAGGAGCATCCGGTGAGCATGCCGTGTCGATTCGCTCGGCCATCACGGTGATCAACGCCCTTCAAGCGGGGAGAAATCGAGATCACTTTGAGGTGGTTCCGCTGTACATCGATCAGGCGGGACGTTGGTGGCCCGAGCGCATTGCCCTCAGCGTTCTTGAGCAAAAGCAAGCACCTGCAGAGGAAAGCCTTCCCCAGCCCCTACCGCCAGCGGGCTTCCGTTCCCTGCCGATCGGCAACGATCGCGTGGATGTTTGGTACCCGGTGCTGCATGGTCCCAATGGAGAAGACGGCACCGTGCAAGGGTTGTTCACCCTGATGGGGCAGCCCTATGTGGGCTCCGGCGTGCTCGGTTCAGCCGTTGGAATGGACAAACTTGCGATGAAAGCCGCTTTCGCCGCCGCAGGCCTCCCCCAAGTCCCCTACGTGGGTCTGAACGCTGCAGACCTCCATCACCCTGAACAGCAAAACAAGTTGGTCGCCAGGATCGAAGCGGAATTGGGATATCCGTGTTTTGTCAAACCAGCAAACATGGGCTCATCGGTAGGGATCAGCAAAGCCCGTGATCGAGACCAACTGCTTGCAGGCTTGCGGGAAGCGGCACGCCATGACAGCCGACTCGTCGTGGAGCGTGGCGTCTCCGCTCGCGAGTTGGAATGCGCCGTCCTCGGACGGCAACAGCTCAAGGCTTCCGTGGTGGGCGAAATCAGCTTTGAGGCCGATTGGTATGACTACGACACCAAATACACCGAGGGCTGCAGCCAAACGCTGATTCCAGCCCCACTTCCCGACCAGGTGAGCGCTCAAATTCAAGCGATTGCCCTGCAAGCCTGTAGGGCTGTCCACGCCTATGGATTGGCACGCGTGGATGTTTTTTACGACGAACGCACCGGTGAGGTCTGGCTCAACGAGATCAACACCCTGCCTGGATTCACCTCCCAAAGCATGTACCCCATGCTTTGGGAGGCCAGTGGTGTCGCTTTACCCGACCTAGTGGCCCAGCTGGTCCACACAGCGCGAGAATGAATCAACATCCAGACAAGCGATGATTGAAGGTCTGCTCTGGCTTCCGCTGCTCGTCGCCTTTGTGCTGCTTGTAGCACTGGGGTGGCTTGAGCGCCGTCGTCAAAATCTGTTCCGAACCTGGAGCGAAGGGTCGGAGTTAGCCAAACTTGATGGCTGCGGCGCAGCACTTCTCAAGGATGGAGAACTGCGCTGGAGCAGCTTCAGTGCTGGATCTTTTCAAGAGGAGGGGCACTTTGTGATCAAGGGCCTTGAATTGGTCGAATTAATGGCCTTGGCCTCAGGGGAGGCCCCGCTGGCCAGCGAATCGCAAGGACGCTGCCGTCTCAGGCTGATTGGGGATGGTCGTCAGCTCGACGTGCCTTTTGCAGATGCCGATCGTGCCCGACGTTGGATGGATCAGCTCATGTCTCGAGCACGCTGCGACTTGTGAGCCCAGACGCTTCCAGAAAGAAAGGCTTCAAGCTCGGCAAACGCAACAGCCAAGGCCCTCTCCCCCCTGGCGTGGAACGGCGTCGAAGGCTGCGTCAGGAGCGCCGGCAGGAACGCCTGATTCAATTGTGGAGACTTGTTTTTTTTCTCCTCACCTCCACGGGATTGAGTTGGTTATTGCTGACCCTGGGCTGGAGCCTGCGATCCGCTACTCAAATCCAGATCAGCGGAAGCGCGCGGATGAACGAAAACGTGGTGGTGAAGGCTGCAGGCCTCTCCTTTCCGCAATCACTGCTAAGCCTTGAGCCGCGTCAGATCGAGACCAAATTGATGCAGGAGCTGCCCGTGCAGGAGGTGTCCGTTCAACGGCGTCTTCTCCCTCCAGGCCTCGACATCCAACTCGTTGAACGCCGACCCATCGCGGCTGCCACCCGCGTGGGCCCCGATGGAATCGAGCGAGGAATGGTGGACCTGGAGGCTCAGTGGATGCCGATGGACATGGCCAGGCAGGGAGAGAAGCCTGCAAGCGCTGTGATAGTCGAAGGCTGGATTTCCAATCGACGGGCCGTCATCGCCCGCATCCTTCAACAACGAGACCAACTCGGTCGACCACTGAAAACAATTGTTGTAGAGCCCGCCGGTGGCGTCAGTCTGCGCATTGAGACCCTTGGCCTTGTTTATCTCGGCGCCAATGACGCCCTCTTAGATCAGCAATTCAAAACCATTGCCCAACTCACGCAAAGCCTTCCTCCCAGCCTGGGCGGCGTTGCCAGCGAAGGGCTGGATCTCAGTGACCCAAGCCAACCTGAACTGAAGTTACGGCCGAAGCCCAAACCTGCAGCTCCGTAAAAAGTCAGCGTTCGTTGACCTGATCGGGCCAAAAATGATGGTGACAATCAAGTTCCTGTATCGCTTTTGTCGGCAAAAGCGATACACAGCACCATAATGCAACCGATTACAGCGGTTCAAGCTCGGATAATGGAGATTGTGAGCAGTGAGATGTCCTCAGCCATGAATCCAGAGGGCATCTCGCCTAGCCAATCAGCCCGCATCGAAGTGATCGGTGTTGGAGGGGGTGGCAGCAACGCTGTTAATCGCATGATTTTGAGCGATCTGGAAGGGGTTGCTTACCGGGTCTTAAACACCGATGCACAAGCGCTGATTCAATCGGCTGCTGACAACCGGGTCCAGCTGGGCCAAACCCTTACCCGCGGTCTTGGAGCGGGCGGAAATCCAAGCATTGGCCAAAAAGCGGCGGAAGAGTCGCGCGCTGATCTTCAACAGGCGCTCCAAGGCGCAGATCTGGTCTTCATCGCTGCGGGGATGGGTGGAGGCACCGGAACTGGGGCGGCTCCGGTGGTTGCAGAAGTTGCCAAAGAAAGCGGTGCTCTCACCGTTGGCATCGTCACGAAACCCTTCAGTTTCGAAGGTCGCCGCAGGATGCGTCAGGCCGATGAAGGCATCGCCCGCCTTGCAGAACACGTGGACACCTTGATCGTGATCCCCAACGATCGGCTTCGCGATGCCATCGCTGGAGCCCCCCTTCAGGAAGCGTTCCGCAGCGCCGATGACGTTCTGCGCATGGGAGTGAAGGGAATCAGCGACATCATTACCCTTCCTGGCCTTGTCAACGTTGACTTTGCTGACGTTCGCTCCGTCATGACCGAAGCCGGCACCGCCCTACTCGGGATCGGTGTGGGCTCAGGCCGATCACGGGCGGTTGAAGCGGCACAAACCGCGATTAATAGCCCCTTGCTCGAGGCCGCGCGCATCGATGGTGCCAATGGCTGCGTGATCAACATCAGCGGTGGCCGGGACATGACCCTGGAGGACATGACCACCGCATCTGAGGTGATTTACGACGTCGTGGATCCAGAAGCCAACATCATTGTTGGTGCTGTGGTGGATGAACGCCTCGAGGGAGAGATCCACGTGACCGTGATTGCCACAGGCTTTGAAGACGGCAACCCTTACCGCTCAGAGCGCAGCACGCTTCGCCCCGCTGTTTCAGCCTTCGAGCCCAGGACACCGACCAACATCGCCCCTGAAAGCGGAGCACGGATCCCCGATTTCCTCAGGCAGCGTCAACAACGCCAGAGCGACAGTTAAAGGTTGGTGACCCGGAGTCCACGCCTGCCCAGAGCATCCCGTGTGGCTGCTCCCTTCCGGTTCTGACCAGGTTTGGGCGTCTGGACCGCATGGATCCGAATCGATGTCATGTTAGCAATGAACCTCTTTCACGGCGGAAGGGCGGATGCGCCCAGCTGAATTGATTCGCTTCAAGCAATCAGGGAGAGCGATCACGATGCTCACCGCCTGGGATGGCCTCAGTGCTGCCCTGGTGGAAGAAGCCGGCGCCGACGTGGTCTTGGTGGGTGATTCGCTTGCGATGGTGGTTCTAGGCCATGCCACCACCCTTCCGGTCACGCTGGAACAGATGCTGCATCACAGCCAGGCCGTATGCCGCGGCCTCAACAAACCTCTTGCCGAGCGCCCGCTGGTGGTGTGCGATCTGCCATTTCTGAGTTATCAGTGCGGCCTCGATCGCGCCGTCGCCGCTGCAGGCACCATCCTCAAAGAGTCGGATGCCGCCGCCGTCAAGCTTGAAGGCGGCGAACCAGAGGTGGTTGCCGTTGTCGATCGCCTCGTGCGTATGGGCATCCCCGTCATGGGCCATCTCGGACTCACGCCTCAGGCGGTGCATCGACTCGGCTACCGACGTCAAGCCATCGATCCGCGCAGCCAGGACAAACTGCAGCGCCAAGCACAAGCTCTAGAGGACGCCGGTTGTTTTTCACTGGTGGTGGAGCATGTCCCCTCCGAACTCGCCGGTCGGTTGCGACGCAACTTGTCGATCCCGGTGATCGGCATCGGCGCCGGATCCGATTGCGACGGACAGGTCAGCGTGACCGCGGACCTGCTGGGACTGACGCCAAGCCAGCCACCCTTCAGCCCGGCCCGGATGCAAGGCCGTGAACTCAGCATCAGTGCTCTCAAAAGCTGGCTGACGGAGCAACGGGATCAGGGAGCAACTCCCACCACTCCACCACCTCCACAAGCACCTGATTGCTAACGGCCATTCCCTCGGGATCGCTGAGGCGCCAACGGCGGCCAAAACGTTCCATCAGACCCCTCTCTAAGAAGGGTTGCCAGCGCGCTTCTAGGTCAGGTAAGTCACGGCTGCAACGACGTTCGTTCCAGCCGCAGCGTCTCGCAAGCTCCCACAGGTTGACGCCTTCGTGGCAGCGCAGCCCCACCAGCAGCCGATCGTCCAGTGGCAAGCTCTCGGCTGACCCTCGAATCAAACTCGAATCCAGTTTTGGACCCTGCTCCTTCAACCAGGAGGCATAGGCCTCTCGGGTGCGAGGACGGGCCATCCGCTCCCCCCAGGGAGCACTGGTCGCGCCTAGTCCAAAGGCCCACCATCCCGCACCACTCCAGTACACGCGGTTGTGCCTGGAGGCATGCCCTGGCCAAGCGAAATTTGAGATTTCATAGCGGCAGTAACCGGCGCGGCGCAGCCTGCTGGTGGTGAAGGCGATCCGGTCGGCGGCAGCATCTTCCTCAGGGATCGCCAGCTCGCCTCGCTTCTCGCGCCAAGCAAACACCGTGCCTGGCTCCACGCTGAGGTCGTAGATCGATAGGTGGGGGGCCTGCAGCACAACGGCCTGCTCCAGCTGCGCCTCCCATTCCTGATCCCCTTGGTCTGGAAGGTTTCGGATCAGATCCAAGCTCCAGCTCTGCAATCCACCAGCCTGCAAACACTCTTGGAGCCAATGGCAGGCCTCAAGCAAATCCTTTCGGCGATGTCGGCGCCCCAGGGCCGCGAGCCTGACATCGTCAAAACTTTGCCCTCCCAAGCTCACGCGGGTCACGCCCGCAGCGACCAGGGCGTGAAGATCCCTGCGCTCAAACGTGGCTGGATCCATCTCAAGGGTGATTTCGGCACCGTCCTGGAAGCCAAAGCGGCCTCTGAGCTGCTGCAGCAACGCTGCAAGTTGATCGGGCCTCAACAGGGATGGCGTACCACCGCCGACATACACGGTGGCCAGTGGAGGTCCTGGGGGAGAGAGGTGGATCTCTGCGCTGAGCTGCGCCAGGTAGGTCTCGATCGAACCGCTACCAGACCCTCCATCCGCATCAGCCCGATCGCCGAGGGGCACCACCGCGAAGTCGCAATAAAAACAACGCCGATGGCAAAAAGGAATGTGTAAATAGGCGCTGCGAGGTGCAGATGCGGTCATCTGCGCAGGCAGAGCGACGGAAGATGATGCATGCTGCCTTCATACGGAGTGAACGGCCACGACCGATTGCCATGGTTGAAGTTCTCATCCTGGTCCTATTTCTGATCTCCGGTGGAGCCACCGGCTGGATGGGAGTTCATCTCCTTCCACAAGAGATGCTGGACGATGTCACCGATGTCCAACGGGTGCGCCTCGGGCTCACCGGCCTTGGCGCGGCCATAGGCCTCGTAGCAGGCCTCGTTTTTAAGCGGCTGCGTCTGCAACTCATGCAGCAGGTGCGCACGATGCCCACCGATTTGTTGATCAGTCGATCGGTGGGACTGATTCTTGGTCTGCTGGTCGCCAACCTGTTGCTAGCGCCCATCCTGCTGCTCCCACTCGCCGGTGGCGTAACGCTGGTCAAACCGCTGGCTGCGGTGCTCAGCAATGTGTTTTTTGGCGTTCTGGGATACAACCTCGCCGAGGTGCACGGACGCACGCTTCTGCGTCTGTTCAACCCCACCAGCACGGAAGCGCTGTTGGTCGCAGACGGTGTGCTCACCCCTGCAACCCCGAAGATCCTCGATACCAGCGTGATCATTGATGGGCGAATCCGCGGCATGTTGGCCTGCGGTTTGCTGGAAGGTCAGGCCATCGTTGCTCAAACGGTGATCGACGAGATGCAGCAATTGGCCGACTCCACCAACTTGGAGAAGCGAGCCAAGGGACGTCGTGGCCTGAAACTTCTGCGCGATCTACGCGACACCTACGGCCGTCGACTGGTGATCAACAGCACCCGTTATGAAGGAACGGGCACCGACGATCGCCTTCTTCTGCTCGCAGGCGACACGGGCGGCACGCTTGTGACCGCCGACTTCAACCTGGCCCAGGTCGCCGAAGTGAAGGAGATCAAGGTGATGAATCTGAGCGAATTGGTGATCGCCCTACGCCCTGAGGTGCAGCCCGGAGATGAGCTGTTGCTCAAGATCGTGCGAGAAGGCAAAGAGGAGAGTCAGGGAGTGGGCTACCTCGAAGACGGAACGATGGTGGTGGTTGAGGAGGGCCGGAGCCTGATCGGATCCCGTCAACCCGTTGTGGTGACCGGTGCACTGCAGACCCCAACAGGGCGCATGGTGTTTGCTCGCCGTGACAAAAACGGTGCACGAAACAACCGCAGCAGCAAGAGCAGCAAGGGCAAGGCTGCACGCACGGACAGCGCTGAGGAGCAGCCATCCTCGTGACCCCGCTAGGCTCCCTCCACGACAGGGATGCTCAGAGGAATGACCACATCAGCGCCTTATTACGGCGACTCAGGCGTGATGCGCACACCCCCGCCTGACCTGCCCTCTTTGATGCTCAAAGAGCGGATTGTGTATCTGGGCCTTCCGCTGTTTTCAGACGGAGACACCAAGCGTCAGCTCGGCTTGGACGTGACCGAGCTGATCATTGCCCAGCTCCTCTTTTTGGAGTTCGACAACCCAGACAAGCCGATTTATTTCTATATCAACTCCACGGGTACAAGTTGGTATTCGGGCGAGTCGATTGGCTTCGAGACAGAAGCCTTTGCCATCTGCGACACGCTTCGCTACGTGAAGCCACCGGTGCACACGATTTGCATCGGTCAGGCGATGGGAACGGCTGCCGTCATCCTTTCCGCTGGCACCAAAGGGCAAAGAGCGGCCCTACCCCATGCCTCGATTGTGTTGCATCAGCCCCGCAGCGGCGCGCGCGGCCAGGCCACGGACATTCAGATCCGCGCCAAAGAGGTGCTGCATAACAAGCGGGCCATGCTCGAAATCCTTTCGACCAACACCGGTCGCAGCGTGGAAGAACTCTCCGCCGATTCAGACAGAATGAGTTATCTCACCCCTCAAGAAGCCGTGTCCTACGGCCTGATTGACAGGGTTCTCGATAGCCGCAAGGACCTACCTGCAGCGGTGGGTTAAGGACTCATCCAGCATCAACCGCGCCTGTCATTGAAAACACAACGCTGTTGAACCAGCCGTGGTTGTCTAAACAGACCATTTTTTTTACTTCAACCCTTCCTAGGACCCATGCCGATCGGTACCCCCAGCGTTCCCTACCGCCTCCCCGGCAGCCAAATGGAGCGCTGGGTCGACATCTACACCCGTCTTGGCGTTGAGAGGATTTTGTTCCTCGGCTCTGATGTGAATGACGGGGTTGCGAACAGCCTCGTTGCCCAGATGCTGTATCTCGATTCCGAAGACAGCAGCAAGCCCATCTACCTGTACATCAACTCCCCAGGTGGATCGGTCACCGCTGGCTTGGCGATCTACGACACCATGCAATACGTGAAGAGTGACGTCGTCACCATCTGCGTCGGGCTGGCCGCATCGATGGGTGCCTTCCTGCTGACGGCAGGCACGAAAGGCAAGCGCCTGGCCTTGCCCCATAGCCGGATCATGATCCACCAGCCTCTTGGGGGAACGGCGCAACGACAGGCAAGCGATATCGAAATCGAAGCCAGGGAAATCTTGCGGATGAAGGAAATGCTCAACCGCTCCATGGCCGATATGACAGGGCAGAGTTTTGAAAAAATCGAGAAAGACACTGACAGGGACTATTTCCTGAGTGCGGAAGAGGCCAAGGATTACGGCTTGATCGATCGGGTGATTTCCCACCCCAACGAAGCTTGAGGGTCAATCCGGCCCATCCGTAAACTTCAGTATTGTCTTCAGCAGGTTCAGACCGGATGGCTCAGCTTTTCTATGACTCAGACGCCGATCTCTCGCTGCTGAGCGGCAAGACGGTAGCCATCATCGGTTATGGATCCCAGGGCCATGCCCACGCCCTGAACCTCAAGGACAGTGGCATCAATGTGGTGGTTGGTCTTTATGACGGCAGCCGCTCAGCCGAGAAAGCCAAAGCCGACGGCCTCGAAGTGCTGAGCGTGGCGGATGCATCCGCCAAGGCCGACTGGATCATGGTGCTGCTGCCCGACGAGTTTCAGAAAGAGGTGTATGAGAAAGAGATTGCCCCTCACCTCAGTGCTGGCAAGGTTTTAAGTTTTGCTCACGGCTTCAACATTCGCTTTGAGCTGATCAAGCCACCGGCCGATGTGGACGTGTTGATGATCGCTCCGAAAGGGCCCGGTCACACCGTGCGCTGGGAGTATCAGAACGGTCAGGGGGTTCCTGCCCTGTTCGCCATCGAACAGGACGCTTCCGGGAATGCGCGTGGCCTGGCCATGGCCTACGCCAAAGGCATTGGCGGCACCCGCGCGGGCATCCTCGAAACCAACTTCAAGGAAGAAACCGAAACCGACCTGTTTGGAGAGCAAGCGGTTCTCTGCGGTGGCCTCTCGGAACTGGTCAAAGCTGGATTCGAGACCCTTGTGGAAGCCGGCTATCAGCCTGAGCTCGCTTATTTCGAGTGCCTG
Organism: Synechococcus sp. UW179B; assembly: GCF_900474245.1. Lineage (NCBI taxonomy): Bacteria > Bacillati > Cyanobacteriota > Cyanophyceae > Synechococcales > Synechococcaceae > Synechococcus > Synechococcus sp. UW179B. The sequence continues at coordinate 18,324 of NZ_UCNZ01000017.1, read as the reverse complement.
CACGAAGTGAAGTTGATCGTCGACCTGATGGTGAAGGGCGGTCTCTCCTCCATGCGCGACTCGATCTCGAATACGGCGGAATACGGGGACTACGTCAGTGGCCCGCGTCTGATCACCGCTGACACCAAAGCGGAGATGAAAAAGATCCTCTCCGACATTCAAGACGGAACCTTTGCCAAGAACTTCGTTGCGGAATGCGCAGCCGGCAAGCCTGAGATGAACAAAGTTCGCGCGCGTGATGCCGAGCATCCAATCGAGAAAGTTGGCAAGGGACTGCGCTCGATGTTCAGCTGGCTGAAGACGGCCTGAGCGATCCCTTTCTGCTGGTGATCGTCGCCGCAGGCCTTGACCTGTTGGTCGGCGATCCCCGCTGGAGCCCTCATCCAGTGGTCGCCATGGGGCGCGTGATCACTGGACTTCGCCACTGGGTCGAACGCGGGGCCGGAGACCGGCCCTTGCCACTGCGCGCCGGTGGGGCCCTGATCACGCTGGTTTTGGTGGTGGGCAGCGGCGGAACGGGCTGGCTGCTGGAACGGCTGATCTTGCCCCAGTCTCCGTTGCCCCATCCCTTGGCGGCAATGTTGCTGGTTCTTGCCCTGGCGAGTGCTCTGGCAGCTCGCAGCCTTCGTGACAGCGTGCTGGCCGTCCTTCATGCCCTCCCGGACCTCCCCTCGGCCAGGGATCGCCTCAGTTGGATTGTGGGCCGTGATGTGAGCCAATTGGATCAAGACGACATCCTCCGGGCCAGCGCGGAAACAGCCAGTGAAAATTCAGTGGATGGACTGTTTGCCCCGCTGTTTTGGATGTTGATCGGAGCTGGCCTCTGGCAGGCGGGCTTCAGCCAAGGTCCAGGCCCCCTGGCCTTGGCGTGGGCGTTCAAAGCCAGCAGCACCCTTGATTCGATGCTTGGGTACAAGCATGGACGCTTGCGCTGGCTCGGGACTGCTGGGGCCAGGCTCGACGACCTATTGACCTGGTTGCCCTGCCGGTTGGTGCTGATCACGCTTCCGCTTGTGAGCTTGCCCTGGACCCAGTGGCCAACAACAGTGCGGGCCGCCACCGCCGATGGGAGACCTGATCCCTCCCCCAACGCAGGACTCTCAGAATCAATTTTTGCCCAGTGCGCCGATGTGCAGATGGGAGGGCTCAATCGCTACGGCAACACTTGGATCAGCAAACCAGTGCTTTCTCCCCAATCAGGCAAGGCCACGGCTGAAGGCGTGCACAAGCTGCTGAACCTAAGCCTCAAACTTGAAGCGTCCTGGTTGGTGGCTGCAGCTGGCTGGTCGTTGCTTCAGTAAGCACCACGGTCCATGGGAAGCAGAAGCACTCCAAACGTGCGCAGGATGATCGCCAAATCCAGAAGGAAAGAGCGGCCTCTCGAGTAAGCCAAATCGAGCCTCACCCGCTTGGGGTAGCTGAGATTGTTCCGGCCACTCACCTGCCACAACCCCGTTAAACCAGGCCGCACAGCCAACACTTCATCCATGAAGGGGCCGTAGCGCTCAATTTCCTTGTCCACAATCGGCCGTGGTCCTACCACGCTCATCTCCCCTCGGAGGACATTAAGGAACTGAGGGAGTTCATCCAGGCTGGAACGCCTTAAGAAACGGCCGATCGGAGTGATGCGAGGGTCTTGGCGGAGCTTGAAATCTCGCTCAAATTCAGCGCGCATTTCTGGTGACTCAGCCAACACGCGTTGCAAAACAGCGTCGGCATCCGCACGCATGGTGCGGAATTTGATGCATCCAAAATGGCGGTATCGACGACCAACACGCTTCTGCACATAAAACACAGGTCCGGGCGAACTCAAGCTCACCAGGGCCGCGATCAACAAAAAAGCTGGTGATCCAAGCCCTAAGGCCAGCAACGAGAAAGCAATATCACCACTTCGCTTGAGTGAGCGTCCCAACCGGCTCTGCTTACGAACCAGTGCCACGGATGTGAGCACCGAGGGAGGGGCTGACAACAACTCGAGATGCCGCTTCGTCGCACGCCGACTCAGGCTGGATCCACCGGCCTGAAGCGACGTTCGACGCAGACTGACTTGCATCAAGTGTCCCTCGAGTCTCAACCTACTGAACCGCAACAGGGCACAACCAAAAGGCTGAAAGGGCCACTCACCGCAACGGCACAGGAACAACTGCTGCTTCCCGACCTACGAAGCAGCGAGCCGAAACCAGCAGATAACAGCATTTGCTGACAGAAACAGGTCAAGAAGTCTCTCAGCCAATTGCAGCACAGAGCAAAAATTCCGAAGCTGGGGCATGACTTCCACCGACACATCTATTAGCACCCTTCTCGAAGAAGCTCTCCAAGAACCCACGATTGGAGACACAGGGAGCTTTCGGTGGCACGCCACGGCGATTGGAATCGCGGCGCTGTGGATCGACGCGTCACCGCCTTCCACTCCACCGTTTGAGAAGGCTTTAAAGGAAGGGTTGGAGATTGGCTTGGATCTAAGCCGAGAAGAACGTGAATTTCATCAAGTCAGCGAAGGACTTGTTCTTCTTTTTCACTCCTAATCTCCTCACCAAGCAAAGAAATTATCAAGAAAACCCTGCCCAAAGCACATAAGCAATCAAATCACTTGAACAAACATCTGCTCACCGTTGCTAAATACTGGCTTGGAGGATTCACAGCTTTTATGCTTCTATTTTACGCGATCATTTCCATCAAATAACAAAACCATTGACCAGCACCCATCCAAAGAATTCAAAGCGCATCTCAATCACTGAAATCAAATCCTTGAAAAATTAATTGCTTTTTAATATTGCGCCATTCCAAAGGGGATGCGACAAGATCGCCATCAATTCATCGAGAAGTCTCGTCTGAGCTTCGTTTGTCCATCCACGATCAATAACCTGAATTAAATATTCATGCTGGACACCATCACCGCGCTGGCGAGAGCAAACGATGACGACATCATCATAAGAAATTGGAAAATCAGCCGTTAAAACATGCCCAAGAACGCCTTCTGAGATGAATAATAAAAAATCACATACAACCTGGCTCAAATACTCCTCTCCCTCAGCAAGATCTCCGCAGGCAATCATCTGCTCTTTCGTCTGTGGGGTGTAAGTGACAAACGAGAAAAAGAATGGGGCAGTCGTTTTCTGCAAATACAAACCTTTGAATGGTCGATCCATCTTCACCACGCCTTGAATGGCATTTTCTCTTCAGTCCTTAGAGACAATCAAAAAAATGTAATCAATGATCGACCCTCCTGACAGAGACAAAATCAAAAGAGTACCTCTGATTAAGGCGAACCTTGAAGGCACTTTAGTCCTTACAAATCAAGGGCTCAAACCTTTAATCCCCGACGAACGATATCAATCCCAAACCGCAGCGACTTTTAGGATTAGAACGTTCAGCTCACAAGGGCCAGAGGAACAAATAGATCCTTGAAGCCTTCTCGATGATTAAAACGGAGAGGGTGGGATTCGAACCCACGAGGGTGTTACCCCTACACGATTTCGAGTCGTGCGCATTCAACCGGGCTCTGCCACCTCTCCAAACGCTTCACCAGCGTGATCCCATCTTAAAGCGCCACGGCCTGATTGCTTAAGACGATGGAGCTGCGCATTCACGCGCAACTGCCAAAGCCTGTCTTGGCCTGGCAGAGGACGCAACATCAAACCAGGGCTTTGCAGACGTTGACCTTGAAGCAAGGGAGGTTGGCCTTGATGCTCCGCCCGCAAGGTATGGGCCAAAGGCATCCAACAACTGATGTGATCACTCGCCACTGGGTCCATCACCACCAGCCAATCCAAGCGGCGGTGTCCGTAACCCTGCGCAAGCTGCTGAGCCAACTGGCAACTAAGCAAATCGCCATGACTGCTCATCAGTGCAGCACGCCCTTGATGACGAGCCAGTAGCCACTGCCTTCCCCACTGCTGCACCAACACCACCTCATCGCTGAGCTGAACACCCGCCTGCAACAGCGTGGCCAAGAGAAAAAGAGGAAACGCTCTCCAGCGCCAGCGTTGCAGTGCGGGCAAGGCCCAAGGGAGAAAAGCCAGCACAACAACCAACACAACCCAAGGCTGCGGATGTCCCGTCAGCAGCTGGGCATGGGGCCAGGCGCTCATCCACCCCACCAAAGCGATCAACAACGCTGCCAACTGCTGCACCGGCCAAACCAACACCGGCATCACGAGTGCAGCGATTGCCGTTGGCAGCACCAACGTCAGCAATGCCAAGGTCATCGCCGCAAGGGTGAGCGGTGCCAGCAGAGGTGCAGCCATCAGGTTGCTCATTAGCGAGTACAAAGGAACAGAGCCAAAATGCAGGATCTGCAAGGGAAGGGTCCAAAGCAGCGCCGCCATCGGCACCGATAGGGCAGGGGCCAGAACCGTTATCCACCTCTGCGGACAACGCTGAGAACCATGCTGGAGAAGCCACTGCTCTAAGGGCTGCGCACTGAGCACTAAACCCGCTGTTGCAGCAGCACTGAGCTGGAAGCCAATGGAACGTGCCCAGGCAGGGTTCAGCACCAGCATCACCACCAAGGTGCTGAGCAGCACGCCCAAGGGTTGGACGCGAGAGCCCCGTTCCCGGATCAAGAGCGCAGCAGCGCCCATCAACACGGCACGAACCACGGATGGCTGCCCGCCCGCCAGCGCAAGAAACACAGCCATCGCGCCCACTCCAGCCGCCAATCGCAAGGGCATGCAACCCCTGCGCGTCAGGGCAAGTGTGGCTCCCAACAACACGGAAAGATGAAATCCGGAAGCGGCCAAGGCGTGGGATAAACCCGCAACACGAAAAGCCTCTCGCAACTCCGAGCTGAGCTCAACGTGGGCTCCGCCCAGCACCAGCGCCGCCAACAGACCACCTGAATGCTCTCCTGCTAGCTCTTGAAAGCGAGCCGCGATCTGACGCCGCCGATCAGCCAGGGGGGTGTGATCTTGATGGATCAGCTCCACTGTCTTGGTACGGAATTGGGTCCAACAGCCACGAGCCGCCAACCGTTCCGCCGGGTTGGGAAGCAAGGGATGGGTTGCGACAGCAGGCATCACGAGCTGACCCTGAGCCCTCACCCAGGAACCTTTGCGCACCAACTGAGGGCAGGGATCCACCACCAACTCCGTGCGACCATCGCGTACCTGCCCCGCCAAATGGTGCACCTGCAGCAGGGCTTGGCAGCGACCCCGGCGAACAGGTGCATCAGCCAGAGCACGGCCTTCAATCACCAGCTGCTGCGCATCTGAACCGCTTGGCACAAGCTGCAGCGGATCCAGGGGGGTGGGCGTGGCCACTTGCCCTATTGAGGAGCGCAGCAACAAGCCACACAACACGACCACAAGAACAAACAGCTTCCAACCTGAAAGCGCAAACCGGCGGCAGATCAGCAGCACAGCCGCAGCCAGCCCAACCAAGACCACACACCAGTGCTGAATCCCCTGGGGAAAGGCCGCCCCCAGTTGGGTGGCAAGCATCAAAAGAACCAGCCAAAGAGCAACGTTCATCCACGCTGTGCGATCAAGCTGGTTGAAGCATTCCCCTAAAAAACAAAAGCAAAAATCCAGTCAGAGCGAGCTAGAGAAACAATCCACTATCTATGTGTTTTGACTCACTAAAGCCACAACACATAGCTTGAAAATATATTCAAGCTTCGAATCAATACCGCTTCATTGATGCAATCAGAGCAAGCTCAATGATCAACCGCCGCGGCCACTTTTGACTGCAGCAAAGGGAACCCCAGGGCCTCCCGTTCTGCTAACCAAGCCTCCGCCACTTTTCGGGCCAAATTGCGAATCCGTCCAATTGTGGCAGTCCGTTCCGTCACCGAAATCACGCCACGAGCTTCCAGGAGATTGAAGGTGTGGCTGCACTTCAGAACAAAGTCGAGAGCAGGAGCTGGCAAGTTGTGTTCAATCAGATCCGTGGCTTCTGCCTCATAAATGGCAAACAACTGCTTGAGACGATCAGGGTTGGATGCCTCAAAATTAAATTGACATTGCCCCTTCTCGAAAGGAAGCCAAATATCTCCATAGCTGCGTTCAGCATTCCAGCTCAAATCCCAGATGCTTTCCACATCCTGTAAGTACATCGCTAGGCGCTCCAAGCCATAGGTGATCTCAATCGATACAGGCTTGCAGTCGATGCCGCCACATTGCTGGAAGTACGTGAACTGGGTGACCTCCATACCGTCTAACCACACCTCCCAGCCCACACCCCAAGCGCCAAGTGTTGGCGACTCCCAGTTGTCCTCCACAAAACGAATGTCGTGATCGGCAGCGCAAATCCCTAGGGCCGCAAGGGAGGCCAGATAGGTTTCCTGGATGCCATCGGGAGAGGGCTTAATCAGCACCTGATATTGGAAATAGTGCTGCGCCCGATTGGGGTTATCGCCATAACGACCATCGGTGGGACGACGGCAAGGTTCTGGATAAGCAACAGCCCAAGGCTCTGGTCCAATCGCCCGAAGCACCGTATGCGGGCTCATGGTTCCAGCACCTTTTTCTGTGTCATAGGGCTGCAACAACACACAACCCTGCTCACCCCAAAAGCGATTCAGCGTGCTGATGATGTCCTGGAAGTGCACTGGCCTTGCTGCGACTTGGATTTGCCCTTGCGGGAAGTTGGACGGTCGTTAGACACGAAGCACAATAGTGTTGCTGCGTTAGACACGTCAGTACTTCTGTCTAAGCGAGTTAGACAGAAGTACTGACAATTCTCTCAACCAACGCGTTTGTCCAACCCTCAGAAGCGCCCAGGAGAAGAACAGACAAACTACCTAAACAGATTCAAAGCGAGAAAACCCAAGGAGTGTTCACACGGAGACAAAACCAATAGAAGCCTTTTGCTCACTGCCGAACAGACACAAAACTCAACAGACGAAGCGACACGCAAGGAATCAGACGATACGAAGAGCGTCAGGACTGATTAACAACAAACGAAAGGAACTAAAAGGATTCAAAAAAATTAAAACCACATATAAAGATCAAAAAAAGATAGATGTATATTATGGAGCAATTAAATACACCACTTAGGGAGTAAACCTGCTCAGAGATTTTTCCATTTCTCAAATAAGCTCAACATCGATAAGATGTTTGCGGAAGCGCCAACTTAAAAAGAGAATGAGAAGGGCAGGCTGCATACAAGTATATCAATGACGCTTTACGATGGCAAAATACTTTCAATACATTTCATATTTTTTCTAATAATAGCAATACTGATCTACTTGACAAGTGGCCCTAACGGCTTAGTCAAGGATTTACAAGAATAACAATGGTGAAGCATCGGCATCTCCAAAAAGCTGTTGCTCCGTAAACTCCCCCCTGAGAAAAACAACTTTATCGGTGTCACTGGCAAGAACAAAAGTCGCACCACCAAAGGCAAAGACGCTGTAATCGTCATCCGACTGAAAAACAAGCTTATCCTGGCCATCCGTAAAGTCGTTTATTGTTAAATAGCCATTCGCATTGAGCGGATCGATGTAGAAGCTGTCCTCACCATCTCCCCCGCTAGCAAAATCAAATCCACCCTTGTATAAGTACTTGTCGTTCCCGTCACCTCCATGCCAGGTGTCATCGCTTTGATCACCGACATACAAATCTGGACCCGATAAACCTGTGATGTAGTCGCGACTCTGATTTTCAAGCGAATCAAGGTAGGAAGGCCTTCCACCAATTGCAGTCGTTGTTAGCCCAAATACATCGGCCTTTCGAAGGCTTTTGCCGGACGCACTAGCAAGATCCTCTGAACCTCCGAACGATTGCCATATATACCTATAAGCATTTTCATCCGACTCTGTCAGATCAGATCCCATGGGATTAATTCTATTGTAGCTCATGATTGAGTCCTTATAATTATAGGCAGAGTTATAGCCATCGCCTGCATGCGAACCCGTGTACTCAGATGCCAGGTCGTATGGATGACTGAAGCCAATTGTATGACCCATCTCATGAACAATGGTATTTTTAATTGTGGCCGAGCCAGTGAGGCCTTCAGCACCACCACTGTTGTAAAAGATATTCCTCCATTTGCCGCCGATGCCATTAGTAGCGTCAGTGGACATCCCCAGCAAAGTACCACCTTCTGGCAGGACAACCTCCTTTGAATAATAAAAGGAAATTGTCGCAAGATCATCATCATTAACTTCCTCGAATCTTACCGTCCCTCCCGTTAATGCTTCGTATTCGGCCATTGTCTGTCGAATAAATTCGACAATATCTTCTCCAGGCGTGATTGTAAGCTGATTAGAAAATGGGTTGGTCTCGGTGGGATCTCCATTGAACGGAAGGTTTCCGCCTCTATCAATAAAGAATGTGAGGGTGTTGTTATCTGCACCGAACTGGTAGAGCATATCCCTCGCCCACGCCTGAAATTCTTTCGCGCCAGCAGCCTCGGAACTAGTAAGCGCGCGTGGATCGGTATTAGACAGACGCTTTATCTCAGCAAAACTTATATCAGGGTAGAGTTCGAGTGTTTCTGCAACTGAACTAAGCGATATTCCATGCATTTCGTTGGCAGAGACACCCTTACCATTCAGCTCCAACCAGTTATGAGCATCCTGAAGAGAAATGTGCGACATGATTGAATTTACCGATCATCAATAAGGTAAATTCAATAAACACAAACCTCCCGGGTTGTCAATCATTTCTTAATTTTTGCGTCTCCAAATGTCACTGCTCATTGCGGAGTAGCCACTAGAATTTGTCCTAAAATGCATACCAAGCAGGGACCTAGTGTGGGCGATTGGACTTGCTCACAGGGTTCTGCGCTATCGCAAACTTTAAAACACATACCGAACGATTGCGAGACGGGCCAGCATTGCAGAGAACTTGTGGAGGTAAAAGGCTAGTCGAGCACAGGCTTCTGGCCTGAAGACGGAAGCACGCTTTCGCCACAGACTGATTTAGTAGCGACTCGCTCACCATTTCGTCATACTTCCGCTTGCTCCAAAGCCAAAGTGAAAAGGCGAAAGCAAGGCGCATTGAGAGGGGTTGAGAGCCCTCTCATTTTTTATGGCGCCAGGGCAGCGAAACCACGACGCCTGTTAACGACGCCTGATCACGATGGAACCTTTTCACTCAGTCACGATCAGGATCCCTGAGCCATCCCTCTGAATGCAACCAATCAGAACTTTTCAGGGCTTTAACGCAAACGGCCCCTTTTCCTCTTTCCAATTCAGCAAAGGATCAAACTTAGGAATCAGACTTAGGAATCAGTGAGTTCTTAATAACGAAACTGTTGAAAGGCCTTAATGGGTATCGACTTTTTATCACTAGGGCGACTCACAACGGCATCACGAGCAACATCGAGCTCAATGCATTCGAAAGACTGCAACTCCTGATCGTCGCTGCATTCACGACGCTGATATTCAACTTTTTTCAATTCCTGATCTTTTACGATCTTTTTCCGGGGGATCTTGGCATCATCTCCAGCGATGACTTTACGCGGACCAAACGAACACAGCTCTTTCGCTAGATCAGTCTCAGCTTTCTCGAGACAATCACTATATTCAGCCTCAATTCTTTGCCTCATCGACTGATTATTTTGAGACTTCAATCTCTTCTTTTCAAGGGCCGTTAGAGGCACCGTGCGCCGAACCGTGGCAAGCGTCTCCACAAAATAAACGCCTCCAAGGGAGATCCACTCATTCGCCGCATTCTCAGCTTCCTGCTTAGATTGAAAGATGGATTGATCAATCTCGTCGGGCGTAGGAATTGTGCGCTTAGCGTTGGAGTAAAAAATACCCGCATAAACCAGCATCCCAACCAAGCCACTGCCAACAACAGCGATGAACAACGCGAGCGTGGAGGGCCCTTTCAATCAATAACAAGCAAGCATTAAAAATCTAGCAGGCATCAGCCAGGCAAGAAGAATCAATGATCTAAGCAAAAAACAAAGATCCCAATTCAATGGATTCAGATCAGAACAAAGCCAAAGATTGAGGCCCAGATCCAATCTTCCTCAAGGATCTACCCCTTCGCGAAGCAGCGATCCAGGTGAGCGACCGCATGCTGATGCCGGGAGCGCGAACGCGACACGCTGGGGCTAATGATCCCCAACCAAAAGCGCCCGTCTCCCTGGACAACCAACACGGGCTTGCTCGCCCGCTTTCCTTGGGACTTGAGCAGCGACAGGCTGAGCTTGTCCGCGACCTCTGCACCTCGCGGCTTTGATCGCAGCCTGGCCAGCACAGGATTCACCTGAGCCACAGGAAGAAAGGTGGCCTCTTGGCTCTCAGTCACCAGGATCATCCCGTCTAGCCATGCCACCTCCACCAAGAGATCTTCAATCGAAGCCAGCAAGGAGGGGAGGGGGAAGGCCAAACGGACAGCTCCGTTTCTTAATGTTTTCTTCCTAATCCCTTTTTGGGCTCACCGCGCAAGGGCCTCAACAGGCCTCAACCATCCTTAACGAATTCAATCAACGAATTAAGAGCAGCACACCCATCTGTCCGCCGACCAAAGGTCGATGCTGTGCAGCGGTGAAACCAGCGGCAACAGCCTCCCGCTCCTGCTCCTCTCCCGTGAGGAATTGCTCCACGCTCGTTTCCAGATAGGCGTACTGATCGGCAAGCCCCATGCCAGCGGCGACAGGGACCACCACCCGGCGCAGGTAGGTGCGCTGAAAAGCAGCTGCTGCACTGCCTTGTGGCAACCGATTGAAGTCCAAAACAGCGGCGCGCCCGCCAGGCTTCAGCAGCCTTGCCATCTCCTGAAAACCCAACAACGGGTCCGCCAGGTTGCGCAACCCATACGCCATCACCACCCCATCGAAGTCCTGATCCGGCAACCCGGTTTCCAGCGCATCCGCTTGGATCCATTGCACCGGCAACCAGGGCTCGCGGCCTGCGCGTTCCGCCGCCAGCAACAGCGGTGCAGCGGCGGCATCCAACCCCAAAACCGAGCCCTCCGGCCTCAACTTGCGTGCCAAAGCAAGGGCGAGATCCCCCGTTCCACAACAAAGATCAAGCCAACGCTCAGGCGATTGCGGGCTCAGCCAGGACAGGAGTTGACGCTTCCACTGCCTGTGCAGCCCCAAACTGAGCAGATCATTCAGGCGGTCGTAACGGGGAGCAACGGCGTTAAACAACGCCTCCACCGCAGCTGGGTCACGAGGTTTCACAAGCAGCTCAAACCAGCAGTCCGTTCAACGTCATCACCATCACCGTGGCCAAACCAACGGCAGCTGAACACACCAAGCAGCCCGCGAGCATCAACGAAAATTCCTGTTGATCGATCGCCGCTTGCATCAATTGCAGGGCCCAGGCCAGCAACGCAATCACCACCGCAACCAAAAGGATCCCCACAGGCAAGGCCTGATGACGGGTCATAAATGGCAAACCACCCAGCAACAATCGCCCCTCTAAGTCTCCCCAATTTAAGGCGCCAGCTCAGGCTCCAAGGGCCTGATCAGCAAACCGCGTCCCTGCAAATCCAGCTTGATTTGCTCAACGCTGAGAACACCGTCATGGAGGAGTGAGGCCAACAAGGCCGCCGATGCCTGGCCGCCCTCTGGCCCGGCATCGAGGGCGGCAGCGATGTGATCCATGCACCCCGCCCCACCCGAGGCGATCACTGGAACTGCAACGGCCTGAGCCACCGCCCTGGTAAGCGCCAAGTCGTAACCCGCTTGGGTTCCGTCTCCATCCATTGAAGTGAGCAGGATCTCCCCCGCCCCAAGGTCCGCAACCCGACGGGCCCAGGCCACCGCATCCAATCCGGTGTTTTCGCGGCCGCCTTTCACATAGACATCCCAGCCCCCGCTCGAGCGGCGCCTCGCATCAATCGCCACAACAATGCACTGACAGCCGAAACGCTCAGCCCCCTCAGACACCAGTTCAGGGCGGCGAACAGCCGAAGAATTCAGGCTCACCTTGTCGGCACCGGCACGCAGCAGTTCCGTGATGCCCTCCACGGAAGCGATTCCGCCCCCCACCGTGAAGGGGATCGTCACACTCGCAGCCGTACGACGCACGAGGTCCACCAAGGTGGCGCGTCCCTCATGGCTGGCCGCAATGTCAAGGAACACCAGTTCATCGGCTCCGGCCTCGCTGTAACGACAGGCCAATTCCACCGGATCGCCTGCGTCACGCAGGCCCACAAAATTGACACCTTTCACCACCCGGCCGTTGGCCACGTCGAGGCAGGGAATCAAACGAAGAGCGACCATGTCAATTGAAAAGAGGCTGTTAGTGTTGCGGCCACTTCTCAAGCCTCGCAGGCCATGTCACAGCAGACGTCAGTCACGATCGACATCGGCTCGAAAGTCCGGGTCACCCGGGTCCGTGATCGCATTTCCGGTGCGCTGGTGGAATTGCTCAAGAAAGACGCCATCGGCACCGTGGTTGATTTCCGCACTGTCGATGGGAAAGGAATCGGCGTGGTCGTTCAGCTCAGTGATGGCTCAACCAGCTGGTTCTTCGAAGACGAAATCGCTCCCGGCTGAGGATTGACCTAGTGAGTGACGCCCGTCAGCTGCTCGGCATGAAAGGTGCCAGTGGCACCTCCAACATTTGGAAGCTGCGCTTGCAGCTGATGAAACCAGTCACCTGGATCCCCTTGATCTGGGGGGTGGTGTGTGGTGCTGCCGCTAGTGGCAATTACGAATGGCGTTTTGACCATGTAGCCGCTGCGCTGGCCTGCATGGTGATGAGTGGCCCTCTTCTCGCGGGCTACACCCAAACCATCAACGACTACTACGACCGCGAGATCGATGCGATCAACGAGCCCTACCGACCGATCCCTTCGGGTGCGATCAGCCTCGGCCAAGTGAAGGTTCAGATCTGGGGCCTCTTGATCGCCGGCTTAGCGGTGTCTTGGGGTTTGGACGTTTGGGCTGGACACAGCACCCCCGTGCTGTTCCTGCTCGCCCTTGGCGGCTCGTTTGTGAGCTTTATCTATTCAGCTCCTCCCCTCAAACTGAAACAGAACGGTTGGTTGGGCAATTACGCCCTTGGGGCCAGTTACATCGCCCTTCCCTGGTGGGCGGGTCAGGCCCTATTTGGCCAACTCACCTGGGCGACGGCACTGCTCACGCTTGCCTACAGCCTCGCCGGCTTGGGAATTGCCGTGGTCAACGACTTCAAAAGTGTGGAAGGTGATCGCGCTCTCGGCCTTCAGTCACTCCCTGTTGCATTTGGGATTGGGCCCGCAAGCTGGATCAGTGCTGGGATGATCGACCTCTTCCAGCTCTTGATGGTTGCAGTTCTGATCGCAATCGGGCAGCATTTTGCAGCCGTCCTGCTGGTGTTGTTGATCGTGCCTCAGATCACTTTTCAAGACATCTGGCTGCTTCGCGACCCCGTTGAATTCGACGTGAAATATCAAGCCAGTGCCCAGCCCTTTCTCGTGCTTGGAATGCTGGTCACAGCGTTGGCGATCGGCCACAGTCCCCTGACGCAGGGAATGTGAATCGCACCCGTCGTCACTGGCTCCTGATCGCGGGTGTCGCCGCTGCAATTGGCAGTGGTGCTGCCCTCGGGCAGGCCGCCATCACACGCGCGATTGATGCGACCCTGCCAGATGCCAGAGGGGTCAATCTCTTCAATCGGCCTGGCACGATCACGCTCCTCTCGAGCAACGGCAAGGTGATCCAAAAACTCGGGCCAGCCACCCGGGAAAAGATCAAACCAGGGCAAATGCCCCAGCTGGTGATGCAATCGTTCATCGCAGCGGAAGACCGTCGCTTCTTTGAGCATGACGGCGTTGATCTCTGGGGGATCGGACGGGCCGTTGTCACGAATTTGAAGCAGGGCTCGGTGCGCGAAGGAGCAAGCACGATCACCCAGCAACTGGCCCGCACGGTGTTCTTGAGCCAGGACCGGACGGTGACGCGCAAACTCAAGGAAGCAGCGCTGGCCTACAAGCTCGAGCGTCAACTGAGCAAGGAGCAGATCCTCGAGCAATACCTCAATTTTGTGTATCTCGGATCCAGCGCCTATGGCGTCTCCGATGCGGCTTGGGTGTATTTCTCCAAGCAACCGGAGGAACTGACCCTCCCAGAAGCGGCTCTCATCGCTGGCATGCCACCAGCCCCCTCGCTCTACTCCCCGCTGGTGAACCCCGAGATTGCCCTGCAAAGGCGCAGCATCGTGATCAGCCGCATGGAGCAGGAAGGATTCATCACCTCCGGCGAAGCGGAAGCAGCTCGCAACAGCCCACTGGCCCTCAAGCCCGCGATCCCGAAGTACTACAACAGCACCGCTCCCTACTTCACAACCTGGGTCGCCCAACAGTTGCCCACCTTGCTCACCCCAGAACAACTGGAAGTGGGAGGCCTCAAGATTCGCACCAGCCTGAATCTCGATTGGCAGCGCAAAGCCCAGAAGGTGGTGCGTGAAATCGCTCCGAATGGAACAGAAGGTGTGATCGTTTCGATCGCCCCTGGCACCGGATTAGTGCGGGTGATGGTGGGAGGAAAAAACTTTTATTCCAGCCAGTTCAACCGCGCCACCCAGGCCCTGAGATCACCGGGGTCCACCTTCAAACTGTTTCCCTACAGCGCAGCGATTAATGCGGGCGTTAAAGCAGAAGACATCTTCCTGGACAAACCGCGCTGCTGGAACGGTTACTGCCCCAAAAACTTTGGCAAAAAATACTTTGGCAACATCTCTCTCGCCGACGCCTTAAAGAATTCGCTCAACACGGTTGCGGTGCAATTGCAAGACAAGGTTGGCTTTGACCCGATTATTGCGATGGCCAACAATCTCGGCATTGGCAACCAGCGACCTCTCGGCCGCTATTACCCGATGGCCATCGGTGCCTATGAGCAAACCGTTCTGGACATGACGGCTGCCTATTCCGCCGTCACCAATCGCGGTGTGTACGTGAAGCCCACGGCCTTTGAAGAGATCCGAGGTCCTGGAGGCGATGTGCTTTGGAGCCGCAGGCTCGATGGCGATCGCGGCAAGCGTGCCATGGATAGCGACGTTGCAGACACCATGAATTGGATGCTGCAGCGGGTGGTGAGCGGCGGCACTGGAGTGGCAGCCAAGCTTGATGATCGCCCTGTGGCAGGAAAAACGGGAACCTCGGAGGGGGGGCGCGATCTCTGGTTCATCGGCTCAATTCCCCAACTCACCACGGCCGTTTGGTTTGGTCACGACAACAACGCGGAGACCAAGAGCAACAGTGGCGAATCCGCATGGGCCTGGAAACAATTCATGAATCAAATTAAGTCGGAATTTCCGGCACAGAAGTTTCCCGCCAAGCCCAACGTTGTGCGGCCGGTTCTTCAACGACCTGGCAAAAAGAAAGCGAGCAACCCCAATCAACCGAACCCTGGAGACGGGCCTCTTCCCGATCGTGATCTGTTTGGTGAAATGGATGATCCATCCAATGACAACGCAGCCACTCCGAAACCCGCACCTACTCCGCGGTACGTGAGCCCATCTGGAGGCCCCCCGGTGGATGAATTCTTTAGGCCTTTACCGGTGCAGTGACAACGAAGGAAAGACAATAAGAACGCAGATTTGGGAGGGACTGAGCGAATCAAGAGAGGGCGAAAGCTCAAAGTCACCGCTTCTTTCTTATCAATTCAATCAACAGAACAAACGCGGAAATTAAAATTAATACTAACCAGCGACAGCGAATGACCTAAAATACCAAGACCAAAATCGTGGACACAAATCATCGCCTTATTTCAATCACCGCAGCCGCAAGCATAACGATAAAATTTACACTTTTCTCATTTAAAGGGCACATATCAGCCACACACACAATTGCTTTCAATTAGTCGATCATGTTATTTTTCTTGCTTCTCTCATTTTTTTCACTTTCAAATAGCTCTGTGGCTGCCGAGCAAGTACGTCCTGATTGTTCACAGCCTCAGACGTCTGGCACTGCATCGACATTTTGCGATCAGGTCAGAGCAGATTCGATCACGAGGGAAGTTCGATCAAAGTTTGGCGCATCAACCTCGAAACAATGGAATAATGCAGTTCAGTCTGCATGCCAGGAGATCTATCAACCTTGGCTGCACACGACAGGCTGGAAAAGCGGCGAAGCAAATTGCTCTTCTCGCCTCAATAAAGCCCTTCTCAAGGAATTGAATTCAATACAACGACCGAATCACTAGGGCTACTAACAAGTGTCAACAACAAGAACAATAGTACAGCCATTCTCAACACCAAGAATGAATCAATGCTCTTGAATCAGTTGACATGATTTACCTCTAGCCATCCTATAGGGATCAGCCTGCTTCAACTCTTTAATGCGATAGGCATTGTTTCGCTGTCAAAAAGAAAGGGCATAGATCTTCAGGGAGAGCTTGTAACGCATCCACAACAGCACGGTCCGCAACAAGGGAAACTTTGCACCTAGGCCCAAATGAATAGTGCTGTTTTATTTGACCGATCATTTATTCAATAGAAATAAAAAAAATGTCAATCTAATTGATCCAGTCAGTGACGTTTCTATTGACCCGGTGCAGTGATCACCGCGGTGTAAAACCCATCCCCTCCTTCTGGGTCTGGCCAACGCTGCTGCTCAGACTCCAACTGAAAATCAGCATGCTCCTGAAGCAGCTTGTTGACTTGCGCAAGATTCTCGGCGGGATGAATCGTGCAAGTTGCGTACACCAATCGACCACCAGGAGCGAGCAAGGGCAGCATCGCCGCCAGCAATTGCGTTTGCAGCGGCAACAGCTCCTCCACCGTGACAGGCGTGACGCGCCAACGGGCATCGGGATGACGGGACAAGGTCCCCAGTCCCGAGCAGGGAACATCGAGCAGGATGCGATGAAAGAAACCGCGCCATTCCGGCTGTTGCGCAAGGAGGTTGGTCGCATCCGCTGCCAGAGCATGGATCGAACCGCAGCCCAAGCGTGCCGCGTTGGCAGCCACTCGCTTTAAGCGACCAGCGGAGCGATCCACCGCCCAGATCTCACCGACATCCCCCATCAGCTCCGCCAGGTGGGTTGCCTTACCTCCAGGAGCGGCACAAGCATCAAGAATTCGATCTCCAGGCTGAGGCAGTAACAGCGGAGCAACACCCTGTGCAGATCGATCCTGCACGCTCCAATGCCCCTGATCAAAACCAGGCCAACGTCGCAAATCTCCCGCAGGCGCAAGCACCTGCAAGCCATCTGGGCAACCATCGATCGGTTTTGTCGGCACCCCCGCCTCGGCTAATTCAGCCACCACCACGTCAGGCGTGCTGCACAAGCGATTCACGCGCAGATCCAAGGGGGGCACTTGATTACAGGCGACAGCCACACGCTCGGCCTGGTCTGGACCAGACCAGCTCAACAAGCTTTCAGCAAACCAAAGAGGAAGGGAGTGGCACAACGCCAGACGTTGGGCGGGTGGCTCAGGCACAGGCAGGGTCTCGCCGGCTTCCTTGGCGCGAAGGGCGGAGCGAAGCACACCATTTACTACCGGCGACAGCTTGGAGAGCCGGTGGCGCTTGGCGAGCTCAACAGTGGTGTCCACCGCTGCAGCAGCCGGGATGCGCTGCATCCGCAGCACTTGATAGAGGCCGAGATGCAACAGCCAACGCAACCGTGGCGGTTGTTTATGGGCTGGAACTTTGCCGAGACGATCCAGCCAACCATCCAGCCATTGACGCCAGCGAATGCATCCGTAGGCCAGCTCAGTGGCCAGGCCGCGATCCGCTGGAGACAGGGGATTTTGACGAACAGCCCTCTCTAGGGCCACATCGGCATAGGCACCCGCAGCTACGGCCTCCAGCACCTCCCAGGCCAAACGACGCGCCGGTAAACCAATTTTGGCGCCGTTGACTTCAGGCTCACTCACGGGCAATGGCGAATTGGTGGATCTCTAGAGCTAGCGCCTCGAGGTCAGGCATCCAAAGAAATCTCTTCAAAGGGAGCCGGCCTTCTGCATCCACAGGGATTGCCTCTGCGATCAAAAGCTGACGCTGCATCCAATCGGACCCCTCGCGACTCAGGCTCATCGAAATCCGTCCTTTGGCATTGACAACCCGCTGCCATGGCACCTCAGTCGGCAACGTCAGCCGGCGCAAAGCCCATCCCACCTGACGAGCACAGCCCCAGGCCCCGATCCAGTCAGCCACCTGGCCATAGGTGGCCACATGGCCATGGGGAATCAAGCTGACCGCATGCCAAACCAGCTCATCGAAGCTCCTATCGCTGCTGAGAAGAATCAATACTCGTAATGTCCCGCCATTGAGCGCTTCGCAATCAACAGTTTGATGCACCCCTTCAAGTCAATTTCCAACTCCTGGGTGGGAGCCTCTCGTATCGCGATTGCCTTCGGAATTGTTGCCGCCACAGTGCTTGAACCAGCGAAGGCTGAATTGGAGCAGCTCGAGATATCGACCAAGACCACTGAGCTGAACATCAACGGAGTGTCTGACTACTCCGCCAGCTCTGCATCGAACA